>NZ_LR735258.1:2700000-3000000 GCF_902506755.1 Dyadobacter sp. 32
ATGACCAAACCGCTGGCGCAGGCTTACGGCTACCTCAAAGTGCCCGTCCTATACAACGGTATCCAAACGCTGCTTGATTGTCCGCATCTGGGCAACCGTAAAGCCAAAGAGGAATTTGTCGCATAGATGTTATAGAAAGGTTACTTAACACTTGTTGGGTATGTTCAAAAAAAGCCTCCCAATCCTGTTGCTGATCGCTTCAACGATCGGATGCCGACCAGAAAAAGAGATAGCTGGAGCAGATTCCTATTATCCAATAAAATCGGGTAAATCTTCGGTTTTTGAAGTAACAAAAACCTTTTATTCAATTACAGCCCCACCCAGGGTCACACAACATACCATACAGCATACCATTGGCGAATCGTACACCGACCCGGCAGGACAGAATGTTTTTCCTGTAACCTACGCCTCCAGAACGAATGATCTTGTTTGGAAAGCAGATTCGGTGACAGCAGTCTGGCAAACACAGAACCTTGTAATGGGACTCGAAAATGGTCAGACTATTGTCAAAATGCACTTACCCTTACAGGAACGCAGCGTTTGGGACGGAAATGCGTATAACAGTTTAGGGCAAAGGCGCTTTGAGATCATAAACCTGGGAAAGCCTAGGCAGGTCGGGACTGTAACTTTTCCAAATACGGTTACCATTGTCAGGCAAAATGATTCAACGCTTTTAAGTCAAAAAAAACATATCGAAGTGTACGCAGAAGGAGTAGGATTGATCCGAAAGGAAATTATTTACATTAACTTTTGTTATTCCACTGATTGTAAGCCTGGAACAATTCAATCAGGATGGCAGGAAATCAACGTTATTAAAACCCAGATGCAATGAACAGAAGGTATATACTTTTAATCATTAGTTTGTTCCTCTGTGGAATCAATTTGGGTAACGCACAAAGTAATCCGAGATATCTGATTCTGTTTAAGGATAAGGCCGGTTCGCCCTATTCAGTGAACAAACCGAACGAATATCTCTCTGCACGGTCAATAGAGCGGCGGGCACGCCAAAAAATTCAAATTACAGAGAACGATTTTCCTGTGAATCCTGCCTATGTAGTCGCGGTAAAACAGACCGGTGCAGCAGCCATATTTCCCTCACGATGGTTTAATGGTTTAGTGGTCGAAGCCAGTGCATCGCAGCTGGAAGCAATCAAAAAACTATCCTTTTTTAAAGGAATTGAATTGAATCTGCCTATCGCAAACATCACCTCCAAATCTCCCGGTGTGGAACGCTCCTTGGCTATCCATCAAAAATTCGAAACGACCGAAGATATTGACTATGGACGAATGAGAGACCAACTTGCACTCATAGGCGTGGATCACCTGCATCAAAAAGGCCTGCATGGTGAAAACATGCTTATTGCAGTATTTGACAACGGTTTCGTGAAAGCCAACGAGATAGACTATTTCAAACCGATTTTTGATGAAAAGAGACTGGTAGACAGTTACAACTTTCTTTCCCGGCAAAGCAATGTGTACGAAGGCAGCGATCCCCATGGACGGAATGTTTGGTCTACAATTGCTGCGTACAAGCCAGGTACACTTGTGGGAGCGGCATACAAGGCTAGTTTCGCATTGTATACGACCGAAAACAATAGCGGCGAGTCTCCTTACGAAGAAGTAACCTGGCTTATGGCCGCCGAGCGGGCAGATAGCCTGGGCGTGGATGTAATTAATTCATCCCTGGGTTATTATGATTTCCTTTCCGAATTCAACACCCCCGCGTACAACTACCCATATTCCAAGCTTGATGGAAAAACGACCATTATTTCCAAAGCAGCGCGTTTTGCCTGCCGCAAGGGAATTATTGTCGTCAATGCTGCAGGCAATGAGGGAAGCAATGGCTGGGGTAAACTTGTGGCACCAGCCGATGTGGACTCGGTGCTGACGGTGGGATCGACCGACTATCTTCGCAACCGTGCCGCTAACAGCTCTTTGGGACCCAACGCAGCGGGACAGCTAAAACCTGATGTTGCCGCAGTAGGTGTGGGAGCAATCATTGGGAATAGCACCGGGGGAGCATCCAGCAGTAGTGGCACCTCCTTTGCTTCGCCGCAAATTGCTGGCTTGGCAGCTATCCTCTGGCAGGGTTATCCGAACCTCACTTCTCAGCAAATCATATCAGTACTCAAAAAATCCGGTCACCAGGCCTCAAAGCCTGATACGCTACTGGGTTATGGTGTTCCGGATGGAGAACTGGCAGAAGCGATTATACTTACGGACTATCCCATTCTCGGCGCGGAAATTGAAGTGTTGCACTCTGTTATCCTCTCCCCCAATCCGGTTCAGGATAATTTAATTCTTAATTTCCCTGCTTCCATGACCGGGAACGCCACATTTACAATCATTCACTCCAACGGTGTGGAACTTTCCAGACAAAGAAAAACGGTTCAAAGTCAAACTGAGCTTAACACCGGTCACCTGAATTCAGGCCTCTATTTACTGCGGATCCACTTTAAAAACCAGATCAGTACTTTAAAGTTTTTGAAGGAATAGCCTTTGTGTCTTGCGAACCATTCGCAGAATAGATTCAGAGTCATTCAAATTTTCAATCTCTTCCAGAGCCACCCATTTTACATCTTTTGACTCGGAATTGATGATCAGCTCCGCGGTTTTATCTCCTTCAAATAAAAAACGGATATCGTAGTGATAATGAGCCGGGAATTCGCTGTTGGCCGGGATCAGATGAATGTCCACATCAAAAATGTCACGCTGAACTAAATTCACATGGGTCAGGCCGGTTTCTTCTGCAATCTCCTTTTGGGCAACTGAAATCACATCCGGGTCTCCATCGCAATGCCCTCCGGGTTGAAACCAACGATCTAATTTTCGATGGTGCATGAGCAATGCTTCCTCTCCGGCTTTCGAAATAACCCATCCAGAGGCTGTAACATGGCCGGTTTTCAAAGTTCTTTCAAAGCAGTCGGGGTTTTCCGTGACAAACTGAATGGTTTGTACAACCATTTGATTTTCGTCTGCCGATTCGGGCGAGTAGGAACTGAGTAAAGAAAGTAAGGGGTCACGCTTCATTTATACGTTTATTTTGTATTTTAATCCTAATTTCGCTGCAAGTTTAAGTTAACATTTACGAATCATCTTAAAACAATCATGAAAAAGTATCTATTATCTGTCAGCTTTGCAATGATGGTTGTGACGGCATCAATAGCTCAGCGTACGCCGCAGCCAAGTTCTGCTGCATCGGTTTCACAAACAGTCGGTATTACTGATTTTACGGTAAAATATTCTCGTCCTAATATCAAGGAACGGTCGGTATTCGCCGACAGCTCAGCATTGGCACCTTACAACCAATTATGGCGGACAGGTGCCAATCAGCCCACGACGCTGGAAGCAAATACCCCTTTCTGGTTTGGTGGCAAAAAGGTTCCCGCCGGGAAATATGCGTTGCTTTCGATACCAGGTGGTGCCGCCTGGACAGTCATCCTAAACAAGAACTTCAGTGTGGGAACCGATGGCTATAAAGAGGCAGACGATGCAGCCAGAGTAGTTGTGGTTCCTTCTTCCTCAAATTACAACGAGTCATTTGCTATTGGTTTTACAAACATTACGGATAGCACGGCCTATCTGAATATCTCCTGGTCTGCGGTGACCATACCGGTGAGCATTGCCACGGAAACCCAGGAGCTTACCATGGCTTCGCTGAACAAAGCAGTCGCTGAAAAACCAGAAGATGCAGCTGTTTTGCAAGCCACAGCTGGCTACTTACTGTCCAAAGGAAGAGACCTTTCACAAGCTTTGGCACTTGCCGACAAATCCATTGGCCTGAAAGAAACGTTCGCCAACCTGTGGTTAAAAGCGCAGATTCTGGCAAAATTAGGCAAGCCCGCCGATGCATTACCCATCGCGCAAAAAGCGCTAACCGTAGGTGCAGCATCCGGCGACGGCGCCTTTGCGAGTTTCTATAAGGGACAGATCGAAAAAGGCATCAAAGCGATACAAGCGAAAGTGCCTGCTGTAACTGAGGCTGCAAAAGTGATCAAGAAGGGAAAGAAAAAGTAAAAGATTCTAACAGCCAGAGATCTTCGTCAACCAGGCGAAGATCTTTGCGCTTCAGTATTATCTAAAAAATCTCGGCACGCTCCACTGATAACGCACAGCCAGTATCCTGATGACAATAATCAGAATGGAGGAGCTGATAAACGCCACATTCCGCTCAGCACCAAACCTATCCAAAAGCAGGTAACAGCATGCACCTGCCAGGCAAGCCGTCGCATATACCTCTTTACGATAAATAATGGGAATTTCGTTGGTCATCATGTCCCGGATCACACCACCCATTACGGCACTGAAGACTCCCATTATAGCAGCAATTTCGGGACGCACGCCCAAATTCAGCGCTTTCTCTGTACCAACTATGGTAAACAGTGCAATACCCCAGGTATCAAAGAAGAAAAGTGTTCTCCTCAACCCGATCAGATATTTATAGAAAACAAATGTGACCAAAATACCCGCCATGATGGCATAAATGATGGTTATGTCACGAATCCAAACCAGCGGGTAACTGTCCAGCAGAATGTCCCGGATAGTTCCACCACCTATGGAAGATATAAACGCAGTAAAACTCGCTCCAAACCAGTCCTGGTGCTTCTGATCCTTAACAGCCAGCGCACCTGAAATGGCAAAAGCAAAGGTCCCGACGATTTCCAGTATGTATTGAATACTCATGTATACAATGAAGAATTTTCAATAAAGAAGCAGCATGGACAACTTACCGGTTGAACATGCGACCCAGACATTCCCGATTCTGAAGAACCGGATTACATTTTCTTGTTGAGTAAATAGGGAACTCAAATTTTAAATAGAAAAAATTGCAGAAGGAAGGAATTTGAAAACCAATCACCCCAGCTTAATTTTTAATTCTTAATTCTTAATCGCACCGGCGACCCGGTCTTAATTCCTAAACCGCCACCGGCGCTTTGATTCCTGGCCACGGATTGTAGTTCAAGAGCTCGAAGTCTTCAAATTTGAAGTCAAAAATACTTTTCACATCCGGATTTATAGCCATTTGAGGCAATGGGCGAATTTCCCGGCTCAATTGCAGTTCAACCTGTTCCAGATGATTGTTGTAAATGTGCGTATCGCCACCGGTCCACACAAAATCACCCAGATCAAGATTACATTCCTGAGCGATCATCATGGTCAATAATGCGTAACTGGCTATATTGAACGGGACCCCCAGAAATACATCCGCACTCCGCTGGTACAACTGACAGGAAAGTTTTCCACGTGTTGCTCCTTCCTCAGGCGGTGCTACATAAAACTGGAACAGGGCATGGCATGGCTGCAACTTCATCATCGACAACTCCGACGGATTCCATGCGGAAACAATGATTCTTCGGGAATCTGGCGAAGTTTTAAGCAACTTTAAAACTTCATTCAGCTGATCAAAGGATTTTCCGTCTGCGCCTTCCCAGCTGCGCCATTGCTTTCCATAAACAGGTCCAAGATCTCCGTTTTCATCAGCCCACTCATCCCATATGGAGACATCATGCTCTTTCAAATAGCGGATATTGGTCTCCCCACGGAGAAACCATAGCAACTCATAAATGATAGACTTGGTATGAACCTTCTTGGTCGTTACCAAAGGGAATCCCTCCTTAAGATTAAATCGCATTTGATATCCGAACACACTGATGGTGCCGGTGCCGGTGCGATCCGTCTTACCAACTCCGTGTTGCAGGATGTGCCGAAGCAAGTCGTGGTACTGTTGCATTAAAAGCTGAATTTCTGATATATTAAAAATTACACTGACGCGATCTCTACACTGTGGGTAATGGTTGCCAGTGCTTCCAACTGCGCGGTTGCCGAGCAATACTTTTCCATGGAAAGACCTATCGCTCTGTTGATCTTATTTTCGTCCAGATTATTACCGGTAAACCTGAAAGTAAGGTGAATCTTTCTGAATGGGGATCGTTTGGTTCCCTCCTCCTCTACCCGATCTCCATCAGCAAGTATCCTGAAATCTGTAATATCCTGCTTTTGTTTTTTTAAAATAAGCACCACATCAATCGCGCTGCAGCTCGCAAGGCCCATCAACAACAATTCCATGGGTCTTACACCCATATTTTGCCCACCGATTTCCGGAGATCCGTCGGTGTGAATTTTAACGTCGGATGATCCGCTTCCCTCGAAGTGAAAACCATCCCCAACCCTTACCAGCTCTACTTTCATTGTATTTTGTAAGTTAACTTTTATCGATTCATATCTCATATAATTGATATCACGACACCAAAGTTCAAATATACTTGATCCATTGTGATCCGAAATAATTTCTAAACACATTTAAAGCTGGTATATTCGTTTTGTTAATTTGACAGCGCAAATGTTCTGCCTGTTGGGTTGACGGGTTATCAGTCCCTTTGACCCCTAAAAATGAAATACACGGAGATCACGTAGTAAATATCAACCTAAAACATTCAGCGTATGTGGAAAGAGGAAGATGACAAACTGAAAAGGAGCTTTACTTTCAAAGATTTCAGAGAAGCGCTTGCTTTTATGAACAAAGTGGCCTCCATCGTCGATCAAATGGACCATCATCCTTTTTGGTCCAACATGTACAACAAGGTCAGCTTCGAACTGACCACACACGACATAGGCGACAAGGTGAGTGACAAAGACCGGAAACTGGCCACCGCCATAGATACAATTTACGAAGAAATGTAATTTCAACTTAATGATCAATTTTAAAAGTAATTGATTTAGTACTACTTAATGAAGCTTTATATCGTCCCAACGCCGATAGGCAATCTTGAAGACATTACCCTGCGTGCCATTAATGTACTAAAAAGTGTAGACGTGGTACTGGCAGAAGACACCCGGACTTCTGGCCACCTTCTGAAGCACCTCGGCATCAATAAACCCATGCACAGTTACCATATTCACAACGAACACCATACGGTTGCCCGTGTGGTGGAACGGATTTTGAAGGGTGAAACCATGGCGCTGGTATCCGATGCTGGTACACCGGCGGTGTCCGACCCAGGATTCTTACTCGTTCGTGAATGTATCAGGCATGGTATTGTGATTGAATGTTTGCCCGGACCCACCGCTTTTGTTCCTGCTTTGGTTAACTCCGGCTTGCCTACAGACCGCTTTACTTTTGAAGGCTTTCTGCCTCACAAAAAAGGCCGGCAAACCAGGTTGCAAAACCTTGCTGATGAGGAACGCACGATGATCTTTTACGAATCCCCTCACCGGCTTGTAAAAGCTTTACAGCAATTTTCGGAGTACTTCGGTGCCGATCGCATGGCCTGTGTATCCCGCGAATTGTCTAAGATTTATGAGGAAAACACCAGGGGTAGCTTACAGGAGTTAGTTGCCTTTTATTCGGATAAAACCGTAAAGGGGGAAATTGTGATCACCATTGGCGGTAAACCGTTTGAAAAAAAGACACGTGATGAGGATGACCTGTAATAATAGCTAAATTTTAACCTTTACCCTAACCTGAAATCACCATCTGTGAGTAAATAAATGAATACAACCCGTAATTCCCTTTTGCCTGTTTCCACTTACTTTGGCGTTCAAAACATCTTTAAAGCTCTTGGCTTTAAAACATTGTTTCTTAGCTTATTAGCAACTTTTTTCTCGCTCTGTAATGAATCCATCGCACAGAGCATTCAGCTGAGTTCGGAAGCAAAGGCAAGCCTGGTTACTGTGGGGCCGGGAACGGAGCTGTACTCCGGATTCGGGCACAGCGTATTGTGGATCTCCGACCCGCTGAATGGGTTAGACAATGCCTACAGTTATGGCTCGTTCAGTTTTGAAACCGGCAATTTCTATGTCAAATTTTTACGTGGAACCCTGCCCTACACCATCTCTGTGGCGCCATTAGCACCACAAGTGGCTTACTGGCAGGCTGAAAACAGGTGGGTAAAGGAGCAGGTTTTGAATCTGTCAAATGACCAGAAGCAGAAACTATTCAATTTCCTCGAGACCAATTATTTGCCAGAAAACAGAGAATATCAGTATAAATTTTTCTACGACAATTGTGCGACCCGACTTTCAGTGGCTTTGAAAGCGGCTGTTGGCGATAGCCTGCAATACACGGGCTATACACACGACAAGCTCAGCTTTCGTCAATGGATCGACCGATATGCTTTCCGACAAAACCCCTGGGCTGATTTCGGCATGGATCTGGCCATCGGAGCGCCTTCGGATGAAATAGCCACACCCGAGCAGGCAACTTTTTTGCCCGACAATCTGAGCAGGGCTTTTGAAGATGCGAAGATCCGAAAAAGCACCGGATGGGTTCCGCTGGTTTCTGCAAAAAGGGACATTTTTGTGGCACCACCCGTTACCTCTGACGAATGGCTTACGCCCATGGTATTCTTCTGGTCACTGGCCATTTTGGTGTTGGCATACACCTTCTGGCAAAGTAAATACGGCAACATCAACTTCACTTTTGATAAAATTCTCTTTACCATCGTGGGGCTTACCGGCTGGCTGATACTTTTGCTTTGGTTTGCTACCAATCACGGCGTCACCACCTGGAATTATGATATTTTGTGGGCTTTCCCTTTTTGGGTACCCATCATCTGGCTCATTTCTCCTAAGAAAAAACCTTCCTGGTTTCAGTTTTTTTTAATCTTTTACGCATTTCTGTTACTTTGCGCAACGGGTAGTCTTCTTAAACACAACTATGTTTTAATACCCATACTGGTTTTGCTCATCATCAGAGTGTACTACCTCAATAACTCACTTTCTAAAATTCCTGATACAGGAAATTAATATGAACCTGGAACTTCTCACAAATCAAACCATCGATATCGTAAAGCAGGCTGCGGTCTTTATCCAACAGGAGGCAGCTCTTTTCTCCCGTGATAAGATTGAATACAAAGACCTGAATAATCTGGTCTCATACGTGGATAAAGAAGCCGAAAAGCTTCTGGTTGCGGGATTAAAAGAAATTTTGCCGGAAGCCAGCTTTATTACAGAAGAAGGAACAACCGGTCAGGAACCCGATCCTACGGCGCTCAACTGGATTATAGATCCGCTGGACGGAACCACCAACTTCATTCACGGAATACCTGTCTACTGTGTCAGTGTAGGACTTGCCCGGGGCAAAGAGCCACTGATTGGCGTCATCCACGAGCCCAGTCTGAACGAAGTTTTTTACGGATGGCAGGGAGGCGGAGCCTGGTGCAATGGGAAACGTTTAAGGATCTCAAACGTGCAATCCTTGCAGGAAAGTCTCATCGCAACCGGATTCCCTTACTATAAATTTGAAAAACAAAAACGCTACATGGCTCTTTTAGAGCTTCTGATGCAAAAAACGCATGGCATACGCAGAATGGGTGCCGCAGCGGTGGATCTCGCCTACGTAGCCGCAGGCCGGTTTGACGGATTTTATGAGTACAATCTTAATTCCTGGGACATGGCAGCAGGTGTGCTCCTGATCAGGGAGGCGGGTGGTACAGTGACTGACTTCAACGGAGGCGATGACTATCTTTTTGGAGGTGATATCATTGCCGGAGCCGGTGGGCACGCTGAACTTGTGGCCATTATCAGAGAACATTTCTAAAACTGCTAACAATCTTATCATGGAACTGGAACAATTGAAATACCCGATTGGCAAATTCACCTCAAAAGGCAGCTACACCGCCGATGAAATCAAGACGGATATACAAATAATTAGTGCCCTGCCATCCAAGTTTATCAATCTGATGGGCGGCTGGGATGAAGAAAAATTCAATACGCCATACCGGCCAGATGGCTGGACGATCCGACAGCTCGTTCACCACGTAGCCGATAGCCACATTAACGCTTATACGCGGTGCCGGCTTGCCCTCACCGAAGACAACCCTACCATCAAACCTTACGAAGAGCAGCTCTGGGCGGAACTGCCGGATGCCAAAGCTTCCCCGGTTGAGCTCTCCCTGCAGCTCATAAGATATGTACATCTGAGGTGGGTAATCCTGTTGAAATCCATGAATGCCGACGACCTTGCCAGAACATACTTCCATCCGGGAAGCCAGAAAACGGTGCGAATGGATGAATTCATTGCCACTTATGCCTGGCACAGCGAGCATCATTACCAACATGCATTTCAACTGGCGGCCAGGAACAATTGGCAGTAACGTTGTGTTAACAACCCAGATAGATAAGCGCAGTAAACGCTGCTCATTTTTTGATAATAAAATTTTAGAATTTTGATTCAATACCTGATCATCGCTGTATTTTTTCTAACTGCTCTCGCATTTTTAGGGTGGCGTGGTTGGAAAGCGGTTGCACGAAGGGATAGCGGCTGTGCCAAAGGATGTGGATGTCCTGCCGACAAGATCGTGTCTTAAAAAATCAATGAAAAATAAGCAAAAAGGGAAGCCCACAGTTTGTGAACTTCCCTTTTTGCTTATAAAACCCTTATTATAAAGCTCCTGTCTTAATCTCCTCCACCACTGCCGGGTCCAGTAATGTTGACATATCACCAAGGTTTGTAAGCTCTCCTTCAGATATTTTCCGTAAAATACGTCTCATGATCTTCCCTGATCGGGTCTTAGGCAACCCACTTACAAACTGGATCTTGTCCGGCTTAGCAATGGGCCCGATAATCCGTGATACTGTCGCAGCAATGTCGCGACGGAACATTTCAGGATCTTCCGGTTTTTTGTCCGTGATGATGTAGGCATAAATACCCTGGCCCTTGATGTCGTGCGGGTAACCCACAACGGCGGATTCCACAACCCCCAAATGCATATTGATTGCGTTTTCCACTTCGGCAGTCCCGATGCGGTGCCCCGAGACGTTGAGTACATCATCTACCCGACCAGTAATGCGGTAAAACCCATCTTCGTCGCGCAAACATCCATCTCCGGTGAAGTACATTCCTTTGTAAGTAGAAAAATACGTTTGTTTGCACCGCTCATGATCACCGTAAGTGGTGCGAATAATACCTGGCCAAGGAAACTTGATACAAAGATTCCCGCTTACACCGTTGCCTTCAATAATGGCCCCATTCTCATCCACCAATACAGGCTGAATGCCGGGAAGCGGCAAGGTTGCATAGGTTGGTTTTTCAGGAGTAACCCCTGCCAGGGCTGAGATCATAATCCCACCCGTCTCAGTTTGCCACCAGGTGTCAACCAATGGACAATCTCCTTTACCAATGTTATTTTTGAACCATTGCCACGCTTCCTCATTGATCGGCTCACCTACCGAGCCAAGCTTGGTAAGCGACGTGAGGTCATGGTCCTTAACATACTGCAGACCAAAACTCATCAATGAACGAATGGCTGTTGGTGCGGTATAAAGAATATTCACCTTGTGTTTCTCTACGATCTGCCACAACCGGCCCGCATCGGGATAAGTGGGCACACCTTCAAAAATAAGGGATGTAGCTCCATAGCACAAAGGGCCATAGACAATGTAACTATGACCTGTGATCCAACCAATGTCAGCTGTACAAAAATGAATCTCTCCGGGCTCATACTGAAATACGTTGGCAAAAGTATAGGTAGCATATATCATGTAGCCACCGCAAGTGTGCACCACACCCTTTGGCTTACCTGTTGACCCGGAAGTATACAATATAAAGAGTGTATCTTCGGCATCCATGGGCTCTGCCGGGCATACGGAGTCCACGTGTTTCACTTCTTCCTCCCACCATAAATCCCGGCCTTTCAACATGGATACCGGCGTTCGGGTACGTGTCATCACGATGACATTTTTTACAGTCGAACAAAGATCCAGCGCATTATCTACGGTCTCCTTCATTGGGATCACCTTGGTACCACGAAATGCCCCATCCGACGTAATCACCATTGTACAGGCCGAATCGTTGATCCTGTCGGCAATGGATTTGGCAGAAAACCCTCCAAATACCACGGAATGAATAGCACCAATTCGGGCACAAGCCAGAACCGCAACGGTGAGCTCAGGCACCATCGGGAGATAAATACAAACACGGTCGCCTTTTTGAACTCCATGTTTTTTAAGAACATTGGCAAATCTGCACACCCGGTCGTACAGGGTGTAGTAGGAAATGGTTACTGCATCATCGTCCGGATCATTGGGTTCCCAGATAATCGCCGGCTGGTCCCCTTTTTCGGCCAGATGCCGATCCAGCGCATTTTCGGTGATATTCATTTTTCCGCCCTGAAACCATTTGGTATTGGCCTCTGCAAAATCCCAGCTAAGGACTTTTTTCCACGGTTTACTCCATTGAAATTGTTGGGCGATTTCAGCCCAGAAACCTTCGGGGTCGTCTACGCTTTGCTGGTAGGCAACCTGATACTCTTCAAAGGTCTTAATTTTCATGATAAATACTGGTTAACTAAGGGAAATAGGATATTTGGGGACAATTTATAATTTTCAATTGGTTCGTCCTACTTAAAATGACATTGAATGTCGTAAATGGCACAACCGATAAAGCTTACAAAAACGTAATATTATGATATTCAACACGGTTAAATGCGAAGTCACGGTCTGATGTCGAACCGCGCCGGCAGGTGTAGTCAGTATGATTAAAAAGCTGTACTTTCGGCCAAATAGTGGATGGATAAAAACACATATAAAGATGGACAAACCCGCGTCAAGTCCGCAAATTGGATTTAGCGATTCTGAACTTACATTTATCCGGGAACATCTTCATGATGATGTGAACCAACTACTCCTTGGGGCAGCCCGGTTCAGACAGGTTGAGATTAAAAAACTAGCGGGTCAAATCCTATCCCGGCAGAAGGCTGCCAAAAAACTTCCCGAATGGTACGCCAATGAAGCACTCATTTTCCCTCCTGCCCTTTCTGTGGAGCAATGCTCATCTGAGGCTACGGCACGGTTTAAATCTTCATTACTTTCCGGAAAAAAATTGATCGATGTTACTGGAGGAATGGGCGTGGATTGTTATTATATGAGCCACAACTTCAACCAAACGCAGTATTTCGAAGAGCAAATCGAAGTTGCAGCAACTGCAAAATATAATTTCGATGTACTTGGGGCTAAAAATATTGAAGTAAATGCGTCCAATTCCCTGATAACTTTAAAAGTCGTGAACAGTGAAGCATGCTGGATATATGCTGATCCGGCCAGACGTGGCGGAAACCAGGAGAAAGTAGTCCTGCTCAAAGACTGCACTCCCGACGTGGTTTCTAATCTTGCGTTCTTGCTTGACATTGCCCCAGACATTCTTCTAAAAACTTCTCCTTTACTGGATATTGATTTGGCCGCCAAAGAATTATTCCGCGTAAAAGAAGTGTATGTCACCGGCTATGAAAATGAGTGTAAAGAATTACTCTTTCACATAAACAAAGAGCATACGGCAGGTTTTGAGCTGAAAGTAAGAATTTTGGATAACTCAGGACAGGTTATTCAATCCCTGGATTTTGACAGGAAAAAGGAAAGTAAGGCATTGGTAACATATGCTCCGCCATCGGGTTACTTGTATGAGCCACATGCCGCTGTGCTGAAGGCAGGGGCCTTCAAAATACTTTGCGAGGAATATGGTGTGCATAAATTGGCAGTCAGCAGTCATCTGTACACCTCCGAAAACCTCGTTACCGGCTTCCCGGGAAGAGTATTTCAAATCATGGGTACCTGTAAACCTGACATCAAAGAAATCCTGAAACTAACAGGAGAGAGCAAAGCAAATCTTACGCTGCGTAATTTTCCTGCAAAAATTCATGACCTCAGGAAGAAATGGCGTCTGAAGGAGGGTGGAGATTCCTACTTGTTTGGAACCACACTTCAAGATCAGAGAAAAATAATAATTGTTACTAAAAAATTACAGGAATGATGAAGAAAATCGCATTTATATCCATTCTGGCCTTAGTGGCCTCGGTTATTACCCGGCCTACCCACGGCCAGACCGTCTTCCCGGGCAAACAAATGATTGATAAAACCGAATATCCGGGAATAGTGCTGGGAACCAATATTTCTGAAAAACTTCTCGACGAATATTGGGAAACCTATCTTGGCAGATTTGGCAAAGTAAAAGGTAAAAGGGGAAACTATACGATCAGTAAAGCTTCCATACCATCCGTATCCGCTGGCCCCATTCAACTCACCAGCCAGATCAGTTCTGTGCAAAAAAATCAATCCAGGATCTTTTTGGCACTCTTAGCGGACGGCAGCTACGTGGCAGACTATAACGACAGAACGTATAAAAGTGCCGAATCCATTCTGAAAGAATTTTCAGATTATGCCGCCCTGCGAGAAGAGGTACGCATAGCAGATGAAGCATTTGTTTCGTCCGAAAAGGCATACCAAAAGCTCATTCGGGAAATTGATGATAAGAACAAGGAAATTGAAAAAACGGAAAAGAAGCTTGCCGACCTTCGTGGCGCAGTTGCTACCAGCAGAGCCGAATCCGAAAAATCATTGCTTGATCTTCAAAATAAACAAAAAGCACTCGAAACGGTTAAAATGAGGCTCCCTGCTCAGAAATAAGCATTACAAATACTTGTTTACATAAAAACCTGAAGATCGTAGTTATTCTGTAAATACCCACACTTAAAAAGATAAGGGCGTCCTAAACTGAATTGAGACGCCCTTATTACCATAGCATTCAGCTATTTCCTAAAAAAACCTTCTCGTATTCCTTTTCGGAAAAGCCCACCGCCACCGCCTTTCCGGTTTTATCTTCAATCACCGGTCGCTTAATAGAGGATGTTTTGGCCACCATCAGTGCAATGGCAGATTCCTGGTCCGAAACCGCTGCTTTTTCTTCAGCTGACAATTCTTTCCAGGTAGTACTCGCTTTATTCAAGACCTTTTCCAGAGGAAAATCTTTTAGCCAATGCTGTATCTTGTCTGCCGTAATTCCTTCCTTTTTATAGTCATGAAACTGATATTCTATCTGGTTCTTGTCAAGCCAGGTTCTCACTTTTTTGACTGTATCACAATTGGGTATTCCGTATACGGTATGCATGAATTTCAAATATTGTTCAAAAAAAATATTCAACGCTAAACTCCTTCCGACACCACCGGCGCTTCAACTACCTGATCGGACATTTGCATTTTCTCATCGTCCAATTCTCCCTCCCACCGTGCGACAACGGCCGTCGCAAGACAGTTTCCGGCTACATTAACCGTGGTTCGAGCCATATCCATCAGTTCATCTATTCCCATGATGAGCAGTACAGGCCATTCCGGCATTCCGAAATTGGCAATGGCACCCAAAAGTATAACCAGCGTAGCCCGCGGGATCCCTGCCACTCCCTTGCTCGTCAGCATCAACAAAAACACCATGGTAACCTGTTGCCCGATCGACATTTCGGTGCCAGTAGCCTGTGCGACGAACACGGTGGCAAGGGCAAGGTAAAGTGTTGATCCGTCAAGGTTGAAACTATATCCGGTGGGCATTACAAAAGCGACGATCTGACGCGGAACCCCAAACTTTTCCATTTTCTCCATGGCCTTGGGCAGAGCAGCCTCTGAACTGGTCGTGGCAAAGGCAATAGAAAGTGGTTCAAAAATATTCTTGGCAAGTTTGATAATGGGTATTTTGGCGATCAGGGCAATGGGAATAAATACGACCAGCACAAACACAATTAAAGCGCAATAAAGTGTTGCCAATAGCATGGCAAGGTTCTTCAAGACATCGATCCCCATGTGCCCCACTGTCTCAGCAATGGCCGCACCGACCCCAATTGGCGCGAAGAGCATGATAATCTTGGTAAATTTAAACATTACTTCTGCCAGCAATTCCACACCTGAAACGAATTTCTCTTTCTTTGCTGCGGGTAGCAGGGCAAGGCTTATTCCGAACAATACACTAAACACGACGATCTGTAGCACTTCTCCATGGTAAATGGATTTGGCCATGTTTTCAGGAAAAGAATGAAGCACGATATCCTGCCAGGTCTGGTGCTTAACCTCGGGCAGCGCCGCGTTGAGTGATGCCGGAGCTATGATCCCCACACCCGGCTTAAACCAGTTGGCAAAAACCAATCCGATGATGAGTGCGAAAGTGGTTACAACTTCAAAATAAAGCAGAGACTTCCAGCCCATTCGGCCCACCTGCTTCAAATCGGAATGCCCGGCAATACCTGTAACCAGCGTTGCAAACAATAACGGAGCAATAACCGTTTTGATCATCTGCAGGAAAATCTGCCTTAAAAAGTGAAGATTGGTACCCATTTCCGGGAAATCGTATCCAATCTCCGTTCCCACGAGCATGGAAATCAGAATAGAGGTGGTAAGATTTTTTTTAGTGAAAGCAAAGACAATCAAACCGGCCAGTGCAAGCCATCTGAGAACGATAAGCACGTCGGAACCAATCGAAACGATGCCATAGGTATCTAAAACGGTTGCTATGGCGGCAACGGTAATGAGTACAAGGTTAATGATGGTAATTTTGCTCTTCATAAAGAAAGTTGAAGTGATGAGTTAGTTCGCAACAGTAAACATATGAAAAATACAATAAAGCAAACTAAATTGAACCAACGCATTTTTCCTATACCACAAAATATAAGTCAAGTATTGAAAGATTAAACTGATTGTTTGTACTATTTTCTGGTTGATCATTAAAATATTTTATGGTTTTTAGCATTACTTTAAGATATTCAATTGTCATCCTATAGTTACCATCAGGAGCCCAATGTTATTATTGGCATAATAGTTTTCATGCTCAATAGCGTGTATACGTTTATATTACCAAAATTTCATTTAGCAAATGGGTAAAAACGTTTACAAATACGTTCATATTTACGGTAATCATTTAAACTCAAGAATCATGAACAAGATCCTGATCCCTATCGATTTTTCGTTAAACGCTGACCACGCACTGTCCGCAGCCAAAATTATGGCCGACAAGGCCAACACCGAATTACTGATCCTGCACGCCTATCAGCCCTACATCTCCGATGTAAATGTACTGACGGGCAGTGCCTTACCAGGCGTTGGCTCTCCCGATTTTTTAACGCTATCCACTGAGCTGGAAGGAGAGTTTCAGAAACGATTCGATGAATACGTAGAGGCAGTAAGGGCTGAGGGTTACCGAGTTACGCCGTTATGGGCTCTGGGAGGTGTGGAGTCATGTATAAAAGATGCCATCAACGAGCATAAGCCCGATCTGGTAGTTATTGGCAGGACAGGTTCCGGAGGATTTCTGGACAAATTAATTGGCAGCACCGCCACGGGTATTGCACTTCATAAAGGTTGCCCGGTGATGGTTATTCCTCCTCAGAGCACTCCGAAAAAATTCAAGGAAGTAGTGTACGCCACACAACTGGAATATTCTGAACTTGACATCCTTAAGGAAGTCTACATTTTGATGAATTACCTGGGAAGCCGTCTCAGTTTGCTGAAAATAAATACCGACTGGCAACCCAACATACAGCCAGACCACCAGTACCTGAAAGAGATCACAGATACCTTCCCAATCAACAATGAAGATATTGTAATCAGAGACGCCAAACATGTGTTGGATGGTATTGAGGCGTATTGCGACGAAATAGCGGCAGATCTTTTAATTGTTTCATCCAGAGAGCGATCCTTTCTCGAAGAATTTCTGATCAATCCCAGCGTCACAAAAAAACTCATTGTAGATACGCACGTCCCATTATTGGTTTTTCACCTTAATGAAAACTAGCATTGCAACGAAAAGCAGCTTCGTCGAAACCGGCAGGGACCAAAAAACGACATAAATTCAATCGAGAGAATTTAATGACCTCACCGGGGACTCTGACCTACATTGGCCCCGAAATTGAGCTCAAAACACGTGTGCGAAAGATTCAGTATAACGAATCCTTTTATCAGAACACGCCTGTCAAAACCCTTTCGGACTGCTCGCCGGAAAGGTCAATGTCCAATGCAATCAATTGGTTGGATGTAGATGGCATTCATGAAACCCATGTCATAGAGAACATTGGGAAACTATACGGCCTTCATCCGCTTCTGCTTGAAGATATTGTGAATACCGAGCATAAACCAAAACTGGAAATGTTCGATAAGGGACACCTGTTCCTCACCTTGAAAATGCTTCATGTCGAATCATCAGCACCGCTCGAAATTTCCTCAGAGCATATCAGTTTTGTGATGGGGGAAAAATTTCTAATTTCCTTTCAGGAAGAAAGGACAGGCGATGTTTTCACCCCTGTGATTAACCGCCTTCAGGCATCTGTTGGCAAAACGAGAAGGAACGGGGCCGATTATCTGTTATTTGCGCTGATTGATATCATTGTCGACAACTATTTTGTCGTTCTTGAAAAATTCGGAGAGAGCCTTGAATCCATTGAAGATCAGGTTATTGGTGGCTCGACGGACTTATCTCTCACCGATCTCTATGCATTAAAAAGAGAACTTTCCTGGGCCAGAAGAGCTGTATGGCCCTTACGCGACATGATCAACCAACTGATCCGCGAGGACAATCAACTGGTAGCCAAAGAGGTCATCCCCTATTATCGTGATCTTTACGACCACGTTATGCAAGTGATAGACACCATCGAATCATACCGCGAACTGTTGGCAAGTCTTGCCGATGTACACCTCTCTTCCCTGAGCAACCGCATGAATTCAGTGATGAAAACGCTGACGATCTTCTCCGCTATTTTCATGCCCCTTACATTTATTGTGGGTGTTTATGGAATGAACTTCGACTATATGCCTGAAATTCAATGGCGTAACGGGTATTTTTATGCATGGGGCTTAATGGCCCTAGTTACCCTGGGCATGATCATATATTTCCGACGTAGAAAATGGATGTAATTTTTATTGACTTTCCCTTTGTTTGATACCTTTGTGCCCAGTTAATCAAAGCCGAATGAGTCGCATCCAGTACAATCCTGAAATAATTAATTCCCAGGCTACCTACCTGCTTACCGACAGCCGTCAAATTTCCTTCCCGTCGGAAAGCATCTTTTTTGCAATAAAAGGTGAACGCCATGACGGACACACTTTCCTGAAGAGTCTGCATGAGAAAGGTGTCCGGGATTTCGTAATCGAAGAAGCGTCCTTATCGGCTACATTGCTGCAAGAACTGGACGCCTGGACCGACGCCAATATATGGGTGGTTCATTCTAGCATCCGGGCATTGCAAAAGCTGGTAGCTCAGCACCGCAGCCAGTATACCATTCCTGTCGTAGGCATAGCCGGAAGCAACGGAAAAACGATAGTCAAAGAATGGCTTACCCAGCTGATTAGTCCCGGCCTTGCCGTGGTATCAAGCCCTAAGAGCTACAATTCTCAAATTGGCGTTCCGCTATCGGTATGGAATCTAAAGAAAGAGCACGAGCTGGCGATTTTTGAGGCCGGCATTTCACAGGCGCATGAAATGGAATATCTGCAACCTGTGATACAACCTACCATTGGCATATTTACAAATATTGGCTCCGCTCACGATGGTGGTTTTCGTAGCAAAAAACAAAAAATAACAGAAAAACTACGACTTTTCACAAAAGTCAAAAAGCTGATTTATAGGAAAGACTATAAAGAATTAGATGAAGAGATCAGCCTTATACTGAGACCTGTTAATCCTTTTTTGAAAACACTAAGCTGGGCCACCGGCCGGGCTCTTGGGGATATACAGGTCAGCTACCAGGATCAGGCCGGGCACACAGATATTGCCCTGAGAGGAATATTAGGGGACTACCTTTTTGAGACGAATTTTCGCGATGATGCCTCAT
Organism: Dyadobacter sp. 32; assembly: GCF_902506755.1. Lineage (GTDB taxonomy): Bacteria > Bacteroidota > Bacteroidia > Cytophagales > Spirosomataceae > Dyadobacter. The sequence goes on from NZ_LR735258.1 coordinate 2,719,575, forward strand.
TGGAGAATCTGACACACTGCCTCATTTTCTTACTGGATTATGGCTACTCGCCAGCGCTCATTCAGGAACGCATCAGATTACTGAGACCCGTTTCCATGCGCCTCGAACTGAAGGAAGGAATTAACAATTGTTATGTGATTGACGATACCTATAACAATGATATCCAGGGGCTGATCATGGCCCTAAACTTCCTTGGGCAACAGGAGCAACGTAGCGAAAAAGTCATAATCCTGTCAGATGTTTTACAGACGGGGCAGGCGCCAGGTGAATTGTATCAAAACATTGCAGCATTTCTATTGGAGAAAAAAGTGGATCGGCTGGTCGGTATCGGACCGGAGATAAGGCAACACGCTGAACTTTTCAAAATACCTGCACAGGTTTTTTATCCGGACACCGAAACGTTTTTAAGGGAATTTCCCTATTCGTCCCTCAACAGCAGTGTCATTTTAATAAAAGGGGCCCGTCGCTTCTCTTTTGAAAAAATCGTGCATCGCCTTCAGCAAAAAGTACATAGTACCGTACTCGAAATAAATCTGGATGCAATAACGAACAACCTGAATTACTACCGTTCCAAGGTAGGCACGGGAACCAAAATTATGGCCATGGTGAAGGCATTTGCATACGGCAGCGGAAGCTCCGAAATCGCCAGCTTGCTGCAGTATCATCGTGTCGACTACCTTGGCGTGGCCTATACCGATGAAGGTGTTACCTTACGCCAAAATGGCATCACGTTGCCTATTATGGTCATGAATGCATCACCGTCCACGTTTGACCTGATTTGGGAGTACAATCTGGAACCTGAAATCTATAGCCCCAATATTCTTGAAAGCTGGCTGGCCTACCTGAAAATTCGAAATTCTCCCACAGACACACCTGCCATCCATTTGAAACTGGATACCGGGATGCATCGCCTCGGTTTTGTACCGGATGACTATCATTGGCTACGCGACCATCTGGCTGGGTCCGGAGCAATTAAAGTAGCTTCCGTTTTCACTCATTTGGTGGGTGCGGACGAGGGCGAGCACAACAGCTTCTCCAGGACGCAGTACCAACGTTTTAAGGAGGGATCAACCGTTATCGAAGAAGCGGTAGGACACCCGATAATCAAGCATATTCTTAATTCAGCAGGTATCGTTCGCTTTCCGGAATACAAAATGGACATGGTGAGGCTGGGAATCGGTTTGTATGGTGTGGAAGCTACCGGCCAGGAACAACGATTTCTTCAACCAGTGGGTACCTTAAAAACGGTAATATCGCAAATTAAATACCTGAAAGCAGGTGAGACGGTTGGTTACAGTCGTGCAGGACAAGTAGAGCACGATTCAGCCATAGCAACACTGGCCATAGGCTATGCAGATGGGTATGACAGAAGGCTGGGAAACGGTGCAGGAAAAATCTGGGTCAACGGATCACTATGTCCCGTAATTGGCAATGTGTGTATGGATATGACAATGGTCGACATTACCGGCGTCACGGCAGAAGAAGGCGATGAGGTGATTGTTTTTGGCAAAGAAATGAGCATCACCGATGTAGCCAAAACGATCGGAACCATACCTTATGAAATCCTGACTGGTATCGGGCAACGGGTAAAACGCGTATTTTATAAAGAATGATGGCACCACCTGATCAGGCAATGCCAACATTCGGGATCATAACTCGATACAGTTCGTTGTAAAGCGTGGGCTATTGCAGGCCAGACTGAACCACATCTACCCCCTTACCATTCTCATTGACAATGATCATCTCGTCGTTGACTGGATTTTCAGGTAAGTGCTGGGATACAGTGGCTTCACCTTCAAAAAGCTTAGCCTTCATCACATCCTCAACGGTTACCTTGAAGAAGGCCTTATGAATATCCAGTGGCTGAGCTCCGTCCTCTATCTCACATTTCACGTAGCTGCCATCTTCTTTCATTTCATAAGAATTAACATTATCCATGAGGCTGTAATAAAGAATGTGAATCACCTCCTGCCTCACACGCTCGTCCACCAGCTTGAATAATGATTCAATTCGCCGGTCAAAGCTCCTCACCATTGCATCTGCGCTACCTCCATATACAAGAGGGTCGCCGTTTCTATGAAAGTAAAACAGCCTGGAGTGTTCAAGGAAATCTCCTACGACCGACCTGACAGTAATGTTTTCACTAAGACCGGCCCGACCAGGGCGCAAGCAGCACATACCCCTCACAATTAATCGAACGGGTACTCCAGCCTGCGAGGCCATGTAGAGCGCCTGTATAGTGTCTCTGTCTTCCAGTGAGTTAATCTTTATGCAAATTCCACTGGCCAGTCCTGCCTTGGCATTTTCCGCTTCTTCACCAATTAGCTCCAGAAGTTTTTTACGCATGTAGCGGGGAGCGGTGATCAAATTCTGATACTCTTCGGGATTGGAATGCCCGGTGATTACATTAAAAAATTCAGAAATATCGGCTGTATATTCTTCATTGGTAGTGAGCAGGCCCGTATCGGTGTAGAGGCGGGAAGTATCTTCATTGTAATTACCACTTGACAAATGTGCGTATCTCAACACGCGGTTGCCCTCATTCCGAACGATTAAAAGAAGCTTCGTATGGGTTTTCAACTGACCAATGCCATAAATCACAAAACATCCGGCCTTCTGCAAACGCTGGGCTTCTTTAATATTATTTTCTTCATCAAACCGTGCTTTCACCTCAAATAATACTGCTACGTGCTTACCATTTTCAGCGGCGTGAAGCAGGGCTTCGGTAACCCGGGAATTCTTTGCCAGCCTGTAAATGGTCAGTTTAATGGAAAGCACCTTCGGATCCTCAGCAGCCTGTTCAAGAAGCTGAAGTACTGGCTCAAAATTGTTGTATGGATGATGCAACAGGATATCGCGCTCCCGCATAGCCTCAAAAATGTCCCCCATCCGTTCGCGTTCAATCCCGAGCGGGGCCACCGGGGGATGGATGGGCGGAATCTGATCCTTAAACTCAGGATGTTTGATAACACTCCAGAACGCCGTGTAATCGATGAGACCTTCCGTTTCGAAGATATTGTAATCATCGATTTCCCAGCGCTTCTTGATCAGATTTAACAAGTCCTTGTCCGCACCAGGTTCTATGGCCAGCTGGACCACCCTACCCAATCGACGGTTTTTGATCTTTTGCTTGATCTCATCTATAAAATCAGATTCCATATCGTCACTATCCTCCAATGAAAAATCACCATTGCGGATGATCCTGAAAAGATTGGTAGACACGATGTCAACATTGCGATACAGCTTGTCAATGTGCGCTCTTACGATGGTTTCTATTGGTAAAAATAATAATTCTTCGTCCCGCTCAATGATGTAAAAACGTGGTAGATTTAGCGGGAGCTGTACAAAGGATATCTTCCTGCCTTCCTCATTATTAGTTCCCTTTAATTGCGTTATCACTGCCAGTACGAGCACCTTGGCGAGCAAAACAGGGAATGCATGTGTATAATCAAACAACATGGGCGTAAGCATGGGATATACCGTGCGCTCGAAATACTCGCCCACATTTTCTTTTTCCTTTTCATCCAGCTCATTAAAACTGACGATCCGGAATCCGTGCTGTCCAAAGAGGGGTTGCAGCAAATCCCTGTAACATTGATTTTGCCGCATGACGAAGCTCTGAAGCTCTTTCATGAGGAGCTTTCGGAAAGGAATTTCGCGAAGACCCGAATAGTCCATGCGTTCCTTGCCAAAATCAAGATAATTATACAGACTACCAATGCGAATCGAGAAAAATTCATCCAGATTGGAAGAGGTAATAGCAAGAAATTTCAGCCGGTCGAAAAGATTCCGCTCGTCATTGATCGCCTGATCAAGCACACGATCATTGAATTTTAGCCAGCTAAGATCCCGGCTAATAAAATCACTTTGCTGCACCAGGCTGTTGACCTTTTCAGTTGAGCTCACCAGCTTTGTTTCATCCATAGTCGAGTCTGTGGGCGTTTTAAAAAAGGAAAACAAGTTTGATAATCTTCCCCTCCTGGTATTGGTAAATGACGAATCGGTATTTTCAGGCATATTCTCAAAAAAATTAATCTCTTTCAGATTGATGAATGTTGTTAATTTACAACGGATCAAAATGAATATTGTTTTTATTCACATTAAGCTTTCGTTAATATAAACAAGAAACGGATAGCTGCCTATCAGGCAAGCTATCCGTTTCATCTTTCGGGAAAGCAGCCTCTACACGTCTACACGTGCGTATTTTGCATTTTTCTCAATAAAATCACGTCTTGGGGCAACCTCATCACCCATTAACATCGAGAACAAATGGTCGGCCTCTGCCGCAGATTCTATAGAAACCTGTTTAAGGCTTCTTCCATCTGGATTCATGGTCGTTTCCCAAAGCTGCTCGGCATTCATTTCTCCAAGACCTTTATATCGTTGAACATTTACAGAATCTTCCTTGCCATTTCCTACCTCACGTATCGCTATTTCTCTTTGCTCTTCCGTCCAGCAATACCGCTCTTCACGTCCTTTTTTCACCAGATACAGCGGTGGCTGGGCTATGTAAATATAACCATGATCAATCAAAATCTTCATATAACGGAAGAAGAATGTCAGGATCAACGTTCTGATGTGGCTACCATCTATATCGGCATCCGTCATGATCACGATTTTATGGTAGCGCAGCTTGTCTATGTTCAAGGCCCTTTCGTCTCCATCCTTACCGATCTGAACACCCATGGCCGTAAACATATTCTTGATCTCTTCGTTTTCGTAGATCCGATATTCCTGGGCCTTTTCGACATTCAGAATTTTACCTCTTAAAGGCAAAATGGCCTGAAAGGCACGATTTCTTCCTTGCTTGGCTGTACCACCCGCCGAATCCCCTTCGACCAGGTACAATTCGCAAACGGCAGGGTCTGTTTCCGAGCAATCCGACAGTTTCCCAGGGAGGCCTGTCCCCGTAAGGATGTTCTTGCGCTGTACCATTTCGCGCGCCTTTTTAGCCGCAATACGCGCCTTGGCAGCCAAAATTACCTTATCGATAATGACTCTGGCCTCTTTTGGGTGTTCGGCAAGATAGGTGTCGAGCATTTCGGCAACGATCTGGCTCACCACACTTACCACCTCTGAATTACCTAATTTCGTTTTGGTTTGACCTTCAAACTGAGGTTCAGCCACTTTAACGGAAATAACAGCCGTAAGACCTTCGCGAAAATCGTCCCCACTAATTTCAATTTTCTCCTTGGCCAGCACACCGGATTTCTCCGCGTAATTCTTCAAGGTTCGTGTCAACGCAGCTCTAAAACCCTGTACATGCGTGCCTCCCTCAATGGTGTTGATGTTATTCACATACGAAAATACATTTTCCCCATACGAGGTGTTATACATCATCGCTATCTCCACAGGGACCGAACCTTTGGTATTTTCCATATAAATCGGTTCGGGAATAAGCGCTGTCCTGGTACCTTCCAGGTACAACACAAACTCATTCAACCCGATTTCCGAGAAAAACTCCTCACCTCTGAACACGCCATTTTCATCCTCCTCACGCTTATCCTCCAGTGTGATGCGGATCCCCTTATTCAGGAACGACAGTTCGCGCAACCTTGTGGCTACGGTCTCGTACTTATACTCGGTAACAGTGAAAATCGTTGCGTCCGGCTTGAAATGGATAAAAGTCCCCGTCTTTTCGGATTCACCAATCACACGTACAGGATACAAAGGTTTGCCCTCGCTATACTCCTGTTCAAAAATTTTACCTTCGCGATGAATTTCCACGCGAAGATGAATGGACAGCGCATTTACGCAGGAGACCCCTACACCATGCAAACCACCGGAAACTTTGTAGGTGTCTTTATCAAATTTACCACCCGCATGAAGTACTGTGAGCACAACCTCCAGAGCGGATTTTTTTTCCTTTGCCATAAGGCCCGTTGGGATACCACGGCCATTGTCCTGAACAGTAATTGAATTATTCTTTTCTATTGTAACATTGATGGTGTCGCAGTAACCGGCCATCGCCTCATCAATAGAGTTATCTACAACCTCCCAAATCAAATGATGGACTCCTTTAAAACCAGTATCACCAATATACATTGCCGGACGCTTACGAACGGCCTCTAACCCTTCAAGAACCTGGATATTATCAGCTGAATAATTACTTACTTCACTCTCTGTTGTGTTTGCCATATAGTTTGTTTTACTCTTAGATAAAAAGAGCCCTCAAAAGGGCTTTTTAAACATGTAAAGTTATAAATTTTCTACGTCCCAACCTACCTGAAAGGTCAATAATGCTATGCATTTTATAAAGCTTTTGAGGTTGGCAGCACGCAGCGAATAGGGATGACGCCGATTTTATATAAATTCCCAGAAACTGGATTTCATCATGCCCAATACCGGGCATCGTGTAGGTAAAAGGTGATTTTGAAAAAACAAAAACAATTACCTGCAAGTCATAATTCTGCCGTAGCAACAGCGCGCGTGTTTGCCATTTTTAATTCCCTTTGATGTTGATCACACTGGTAGTCCAGAAGAATTTATCTCCATTCAGCAAACCTATCCTGTATTCTCCCGGTGGCAGGTTTTCCGTCATAAACATGGTCGTGAAGCCCGGCCGGTCCGCCTGCTGCGACGTAAGTAAAGTCCACAAACTTGTACGCAGATTAGCCGTTGGAACCCAATATCCTTTTTCTGTAGCGTTTACCAGGTATAGGTACGATTTCCCGGCTATTTCGTCATTCGAAATAATCAGATTCTCTCTGGGAAATGTCCCGGAAGCATCCTTCTCTTCGATCATAGTGCGGGATATGGACAACCTGACGTTCCTATCAGAACGTTCACCCCCGGCCGGAGCAGCCAGTACCCTCGGACCAAGCTCACAGATACCCTTGGCCACAGCTTCTGTGTATGGTTCCCGTATGTTCTCATTAAATCTCCGGGCGTAGTATAAAAACGTATGATGGTTGCGCCAGTTTTCGGTATCCGCTATAAGCCATTGTTGCCGAAAACTCACCTCATTATTATAGATAAAATAACTCATTCCGTTGAACAACAATGCAGCGCCAATGGTCAGCGTGGCAAATATCTTTCGGGCAGATCCGGTAAAAATGATAAGTAGCACGATGTAAACCCAACACGCTACAAATGAAGAATAGTGCTGATATCTTGGGCTAATTACATTCTCAATACCACTCCAGCTTCGTGAGATGCTTATCAACGCTGCGGTGATCCCCAGAAAAAACACATTACCCAAAAGCAACTTATCAAAAAACAGCAGCCCCCGCTGACCTCGAAAGTGGGAAACAAGTTTTGGTAGAAGATAATAACCCAAAACAACTACAAAAAAAAGACCGAACAAAGCCGAATAATTCGGATTGAAAAATTTGATCGCGGCAAGCGATCCGAACAGTGCAAAGAAAGACATTACCAGCCGAACCGGATCTGAAAGACTTTCGCGAAAATCAGCATTTTGCCCTTTGGTAAAACCCCAGAAATACACCGTTGCAACCAGTACCAATGCGATAGTCCATCGCGTTACACCCTTCCAGTTACGGTCAAGGGACAGAAAAATGATTCCAATGACGAAACTGAAAATTCCATTGCCATGTGTAAAAGTTGCCACAATTGCCACCAGCAAAGCCCAGCCAAATATCTTCTTTGAAAGCAAATAGCAAAGCAGACCAAACCAAAAAATGATCACTGACTGCTGAAGTATGCTAATGGCCCAGGTCACATTATCGTGGTACTGTGGATGTAATAAAATAAACGGCACCGGCAGAAACATCCACAGGGGAAGCCCCTTACTTTGAAACCCCTTCCAAAAAAACCAGAGAACGGCGACCCATAATACATTACCCAGAATAATTAATGTGCGCCAGTGAATAGAGCCCTCTATTTTATAATCCAACCATGTGATCAGCCTTGGAACGATGATGCGGTGCTCATTGTGTTGCTGGATCAGCAACCTAAACTTCTCCACCGGACTATCCACGTCCTGCATCCAAAGAACTGTTTTAAGCAAATGAAAGTCATCGGCCCGAAAGAGCGTTCCGGAATACTGGAAAGAATAAACAAGATATATAAAGACGGGTATTAATAAAATTATAGTTAAAGCAACTGACTTCCCTGATTTCGACATGCCTGGTAATTGTACTTTGGTGGCTGACCCTTCAAATGGATTAGCATTATTGTTCAAAAAACAAATTTACAAATGATTCTTATCTCACCTCAATATTTCGCTCCAGCGGTTAACTTTGCCTTACCTTTAAACAAAAATAGCGGGCAAAACCCGCTATTCTGATCACTAAGGATTTGTTTTACTCTCGCGCTATCTATTTCTCCAAAGGATGTGCCTTCAAAAGCTGTGTAGGCGAATAAAATCCTTCATGCGACTTACTGGCTGCCCTCACCATTTTCACCTTATCGGCACTTACAGCAGGCGCCTGGTTACCGAATGAATTCCGAATATATGTTAATACGGCCGCCACTTCGTTGTCATTGAGCATCCCGGCAAAGGGGGTCATAGGAACCTGTCCCGGGTATTTTTTACCATCCACCTCAATTGGCCCAAGGAGGCCATTCAAGACAACCTTAATTAGTCGTTCTTCGCTTCCTGTAACCCATTTGGTATTGGTGAGTGGAGGAAAACCCGATGATGTCAATCCCTTACCGTCGGGCTGATGGCAAGTGGTGCAATAACCTTCCTTCATGTAAATCTCTTTACCCAGATTGAAAAGCTCCAGTTCCTTACCTTTCAAAACCGACTTCGTCACCGCTTCCTTTTCCTTTTTAACCGGCAACCCACTGATATGGGCAACTGCAGCATCGTATGCATTGATCATCCAATCGTCCAAAGGTTTCTTCTTCGCTTCTGCCAGAATTGGCAACCCTTTCTCCTTCGGCAACCAGGATGCGGCAGTAATTGCAACCAGGCGAACCCGGCTGTTTTCATCCTGAACAGCCTGCATAAGCAGATTGGCCTGATCGGCTACCTGATGCCCAGTGTAGCGAACCACCTCCACCGCAGCCGCTCTCACATGGTAGTCTTTCGCTTTCAGTAATTGCCTTAAAAGTTTTTGATCCACTTTGTTGAGTCCCCAGGTTACCCACAGTCCCTCCAGTAAATGATGCTCGTACCTGGGGTCGTTTTTGTCCAGTCCGGCAGTCCACTTGGTTACTTTTGCCAAAACCTCCTTCACATCACGTCCACGTAGTTCGCGACGCGTTCTGTAACGAGTACGGTACTCAGGTAATTTAAGGTTATCCAGAAGCACATCAATGCTTGCACCTGCCACTTTTGCAGGAACTACGAGAGGTCTTGAGGGATAGGTAATCCTGTACACCCTTCCGTGCGAGTGATCGCGCAAGGGATCACGGGCATTATGCTGCATGTGGCCGATCAGAATGTTGTGCCAGTCGATTACGTACAAGGATCCGTCCGGAGCAAATTCAAGATCAACAGGGCGGAAATTCCGGTCTTCACTTACGACCAGATCCTTACGCCATTTACTTTTGTATCCCGTTCCGTCATCAGTAAGTGTGTGATCCTTGGTCCCCAAAAATCCAATGGTATTATTGATTAAAAAATCGCCCTGCATTTCTTCCGGGAAATGCCTGCTGTACACAAATTCAAGACCGGATGTAGGACGAACGAGATGTTCTTTTTCGATTAACTGGAACGACTTGTGTGTGGCTTCACCATATCTTGGCAAAACAGTTCCCGGTAACATCCAGCGCACATCAGGACTTGAGGTTTCGGCAAAGAAGGGCTGGCCCCACTCGTCAAATGCAATTCCCCAGGGATTAGGAATTGATAGCTGGGCAGTACGTTCCAGCTTTCTGAGCTGCGGCGAGTACCTGTAAAAACCCCCATTGGTGGCTCTTACAGGGCCATAAGAAGTTTCGACATTGGTATGCAAAAACACGCCTTCTCCAGAGTAAATTGCACCCGACGGATCCACGGTGTAAGCATGACTGTTGTGATGCGTATCATGATCATCAAAACCGCTCAATAAAATTTCCCTTGAGTCGGCTTTGTCGTCGCCATTGGTATCTTTGAGCAGGATAAAATTGGTCCCGGCAGACAGGTAAACACCCTCAGGGGCTAGTTCAAATCCGATAGGAATATGTAAATGATCGGCAAAAACAGTCTGCTTGTCGGCTTTATTATCGCCATCTGTATCTTCCAGAATGATAATTTTATCATTGGGCTTAGGGTCTCCGGCTTTCCAATGTGGATAGGTGGGCATGGTTGCAACCCATAATCTCCCTTTATTATCAAACGACATTTGCATAGGCTTGGCAAGGTCAGGAAACTGCTCTTCCGAAGCAAAAAGCTCTATTTTAAAACCATTGGCCGCTTTAAGTTTGCCTAGCGCATCCTGGCCGTATAAATAAGTGAGACTTCCGTTTTTTTCAGGGTTGAAATTGGTTTTTACCTGTGGCAGTGGTTTGGTATTCTTGTCGGCGGCAGCGAGGTCAAATTTTTCACCTTTGGAGGCAGCCAGCCAAATGGCTTTATCCCGGATATCGGTCATCTGACGGATTTTCTCAATTTCAGCTGGGTAATTATCCTGCCCGAACGGATTATACCTCCGACCATACACGTGCACACCGTTTGGGATTTTGTAATCATTGTGCCACATCCAGTTTTTCTCCATGACGGCATCGTGTATGAGAGCTCTTCTCGATTCTGCCAACGCCTCTGCTTTACCAAAAATGTTATCGGTCAGCAATAAAGCCAGCCTTTTATAACCTGCTTCATTTAGCTGAGACCCATCTATTGTTAAATCCTCTTTCGTCGACTCATACCATTTTTTTGAAGGCGTAAATGCGTCTACAAAAAGCACCTTGTTTTTTTCCGCAACCTCTTTCATGCCCTGCGTGTACAGTGCAATATTTTCATTTTCCTTTTTTCCATTCGGCAAATCAAACTTACCCGACAAATCCTCAAAGGCAATCGGTGACACAATAGCCAGCTGCGGGGCACTGGTGCCGTTGTATTTCTGACTCAGTGTATATTTGATAAAAGCATCCAGTTCGGCTTTGTAATTTTCGAGCCCAGCTTTGCCCTGGAACGATTCATTATAGCCAAAAAAAGCAATAATTACATCCGTTTTGAGTCGGGTGAGCCACTGGTCCGGCGAATCGAAATGCCCCTCACTATTAGAATTCTTGGCATATTCCGTTTGAAATTTTTCAGCTCCCGGAAATGCCCAGGGCAGGTTTCTGCTGGCATGTGGACGAAAACCAGGCGTATCGCCACCATCACACATATTCCGAATAAACAGAGAACTCTGAGGGTAACGAACCTGCATTTCGGTCTCGAACAGACCATAATGCATCATGCGGGATCCCAGGTTATTGCCGATTAGGGCAATGTGGGAATTGTTTTCAACTTTCAAAGTGGCTGGCGGAATAAACTGTAAAGCGCTGAAACCGGCGACTAGTATTCCGACTACGATAAAGAATCCTTTAATTTTCATTATGATGGGTTTAGTAAATTATCTTTGATTGCTTCCTGAAAATAGCTCTACTCCCGATAGGGCACTTGAATATCCATTTTGCCCTTCCATTTTTTCGGTATTTTTTTACCCAATTCCCAGTGAATGGCATTAATCACCAGTCGCTGAAAGGACTCCACACGAAAATCCTCGGGGTGTCCCAGGGTTGTCATGAAAACTTTACCTCCAAATGAATTTTTACCTGTCCAGGCTACGGGATTCTCAATGGCAGCCTTATCAGGATCTACCGATTTACCCATCAACAACCACTCCGAGCCTTTAACTGGATAATCGGGCAGTACCCGATACAACCAGGACCGCGCATGAAATGACCGGGCCACGCCTGTCAGGATCGGGTTTTTAGCTGCCCCGGGAATAATTGTCACATCCGTACTGCTTTTGTGTCCGTAATGCGTGTGAGCCGCTTTGCCACCCCAGCCGGGAGGTGAGTTGAGCGCAAATTCGCCAAATGCATTCCATTTTTCACTCTCGTGGCCCTTAGGGAAATTAAATGCATGGGTAGTCGTGCGGAAGCCCATCACCGGCTTGCCCGTTTTGAGATAGGCTTCGATATGTGCCAGCTGATCTGCTGGCAGTTGCCTCCACCTCAGATAGAACACGGCGAGGTCAGCGTCTTTGAGGATTTCCAATCCAGGAATATTCTTTTCGGAGTTGTGATCAGGCGCCGCCTTCAGCACCACTGTCCTCATCCCGTAATTCTTTTCCAGTTCGGCAGCGATGATTGGCAAGGTTTGCTCACCACTATACTCATGGTCTCCAGTAACAAAGACAACCAGAGGTTTTTTAGAATTTTCAGATTGCGCATATGCATAGGGAAGACCCGCAATGCAAATGATTAAAATCGATAGGAAACAGCTGTAGCAGAATCTTTTTAACATAATTGGATAACTTGAATTGGTTGGTTCATTCAGGAACTGGATAACGAAACAGGACAGAATGCTCGCTGGTATTTAAAAAAGATCAAATCCCTCCTGATGTGTCAATAACTACAAGCAACTTTCGTACAAAAACTCCTCTATCAGGACTATTAAATCCAACTTATCCCTTACTTCCTCCCGGTATATTACGAAAATACGGTGGAATGAAACGGAACACGATGTAAGTACTGTTTTAACTCAATCAATAAAACCGCAGACCGACGGTCAGTGCAATCCTTGACAAATCCTCAAAATTATCCTTGGTGAGCTTTATCGTTTCCTTATTAATATCTGTCATTTTATACAAGGTACCAAACAGACAGGCAGCGCCAAGACTCAGAGAAGCACGAGGACTTATTTTGTAGTCGAATCCCACGTTAGCCCCCCACCCCATTGACCTCCCGGTCAGCGAGAAATTTTTACCAGCCTCCTGGCCCTTGTTGGAAAAGCCCTGGTAACCAACAGAAAATCCTGTGTAAACTGCTCCATTACCTGAACTTAAAACCCTGCGATGCGAAACCTGGGGCCCGATATATTTGATACGCACCGCATCATTCCGACTATCATCCTGCATAGTGGCGGCGCTTCCGTAGAGATCAGTCACCAGGCCAAGGTTTACATTTTCCCAAAAAAAGTAGCCAGCACTGGCACCGATCGAATAGCCGGATTTCAACTCTTTCAAATACTTCGTAACACCCGGACTGAATTTGTTTCCTGTTTTAAAGAGGCGGTTGGCATAACCACCTCTGAAACCAAATTGCCATTTAGGCTGAATAGAAACCGAGTCCTGATTAACCACCCTTTTAATCGGCTGGGAACTCCCTTCTGAACCAACATTGACCGAGTCGGGCTTTTCCGGTTTCGCCTCTGCTTCCACATTCGTGGCTGATACAATCTCCCCGAATTTCTCCGGAATAGCCAATACAGATTCAGCAGGTTGTGCAGGGTTAACCTGATCGATAGCGTTGGCTTTGTTTTCTTCGCGTAGAATCGAAATGCCTCCTTTGGATACGGGCTCAGCCGCTTGTTTGGCAGCTGATTTATAAAAACCTACAATGACGGATTTGAACAAATTCCTTGGCAACTCGCGCGTGACCAACTCCCCGCCATCTTTATAAAAGAATGAAACATACTTCAGATTTTGAGTCATGACGGTACAGTTCAGAGAATCACCCTCAATAGAAACAATCAAATCCTGGGCTTTTAACACGAAGCCATTTAAAATGAACAGGAAAAGTAAAAGAGAGAAAGATTTGTTCATTTCAACCGAATAATGCTCAGCATGTTCGCGACTGTATCAACTTATAACCAGTGTCAAAGATAACAAGAGAATTGACAACCTTAGCAAGAACCAGCCATACTCCAACAAACCTCAAGCCAAGTTTTTGTTTTATCAATAAAATTCCCTAAAAAAAATCGGGATGGCAGTCTGCCATCCCGATTTTGCAAAACTGATAATGATCTATCAGAAGTTAACAGCCTTACCTGTATCCCACCATAGACGAGTAGCAATATCATCTTTTGCTCCTGCACCCATTTTAGTCACCGCGTCTGTAACAGCAGCGGTATTACCAGTTCTTTCTCCATTTATAAATGGCATTCTTTTGATCCATTCATTCGCCGGAATAACACCCCAATCTGCATTGCTGTCATTTTTAGCCACAGTCGGTATTTTAGGATACCCCGTTCTCCTGAAATCTACCCAAGCTTCCAACGTATTGGTGAAAGTATTCAGGTACTTTTGAGTAATGATCTTCTCTAGCTTCATTTCATTCGAGTCGGTCTCATTCCAGGCCACAGTGACAGTAGAAGAGGACGTAAAATTATTACGGGCATCAATAGGGTCGACATAGTTAATTGGCTTGCTTGTTTTGTCAAGAAGATATGCATCCACACCGCCTGCACCCCAATCTGCAAAAGATAATTTAATACCTTCCTCATAATTTGCCTTAGGATCGCCTGCTCCTGCCCAGCCTCTAAGCCCTGCTTCTGCTTTAAGAAAAGCTACCTCAGCTGCAGTGAAATTCCTTCTGGTCTGAACCGTCTGGAAACTTTCGTTCACTTTTGAGAAAGGCACGTGATCCGCTTTGGCCTTAATGTAAGCACCGTTCCGAACACCTTTATAAGGCATCGTGGGGTGATCCGCATACAATGCTGCACTGGAAGACGCCATAGGAGCGAAGTATTTAGAAATCCGTCCATCGTTCAAGCCAATCAAAAACGATTCCATTACGGCTCCCATACGGGTATCATCCCACTCATAGCAAATTTGAGCCACGGGAATTTTATTTCCATTCAAGGAATTGACAAAGTTATCGGCATTGGTGGTGATCAACCCAGCAGGATCGCTCAAAGCTTTTTCTCCCTGAGTTTTCGCCTGAGCCGGATCCACTTTTGAAATGCGCATAGCCAATCTCAGACGCAAAGAATTTACCACTTTTTGCCATTGAGGAATACTACCACCATATAATGTCGGGTCAAATTTCTTAAACCCTGTGTAAGTTTTATTGGCTGCAAAATCCGTTTGAATAGAATCAAGCTGCTTAAAGAAAAGCGGATACAGATCCGACTCTTTGTCATAAAGAATCGAATTGGCGGTTGTACCGTACTGAGAATAGATAACCGGGCCATGTACCGCAGTTAATTTAGACATGGACAAAACGCGTATCAACTTAGCCCATGTAGCAAACAATGGCAAATTGTTGTCTTTAGCAAGCTGCACCACTTGTTTTGCCGGCGACATGATGCTACCATATTGCCTGCCCCAAAATGAGTTCCAGCGAATATAATAAGTGGTATTATTCACATTACCTACAAAGTCGGTAGGGGTACCCATGTAACCCATCCAGTTGTCGGCACATAGATCCTCTTCGATCTGGTGACCGTTAAGATTGAAGATCATGTTAGAAAAAGGAGAGCCTACGAGATTAAAATCCTGCTTTAATAGCTCATCCGAAATTTGATTTGGATTCTGGTTTGTTTCTACAAAGTTTTCGGTACACGCCAGAAACGCAATCGATGATACCAATGCAATAAGTATTCGTTTCATGTTAATATTTTTAAAGTTTTAGAATGTAAACTTCAGGTTTAAACCATAAGATCTAGTAGATGGCAGGCCAAACACGTCGGTCGACTGCATAGCATTGTTGGTGGTCATTGCCTGTTCTGGATCGAAAGGTGCCTTTTTGTAGAAGAAGAACAAGTTCCTGCCCACAAAGGACACGGAGGCATCTTTAAACACCGGGTTTGCACTTTTCGTTTTGAAAGTATAGCCCAAAACAAACTGTCCTAATCTCACGTTAGTTCTTGAGAACACGTAAGGTTCCATGATCTTGTTCCGGTCACCAATGGCTGAGTAGTAGGTATATGGATCTATGGACGTAACCGCTGTTCCCTCAGGGGTCACTGCATTGATAGCAATACTTCCTGCATCCCTTGCCGCAGCTGTTCTTTCACTCACGCCGTAAGAATCCAGGAATGCCTCTGTTTTAGAGAAAGCAACACCACCGAATTTACCGTTAACCAGCACGCTGGCGAAGAAATTGCGATAGTTGAAATTGTTGCTCCATCCCAACAGGAGTTTTGGATTTACGTTACCCACCTTTTCCTGAGTGGCTGCTTTGGTAGTTACACCATTTTTGTCCAGAATAATCTGACCGGCAGCGTTTCTCGCAAATTTGAAAATGTATACATCATTGAAGGATCCGCCAGCTTTAATGATTGATGCAAAACCCTCATCGTCACCACCTACCTGATAGTTAGGATTGGACGCGATCAATTCTACAATTTTGTTTTTGTTTTGCGAAGCATTTAATGAGGTATTCCAGCTGAAATGATCTGTACGGAAAGGTTCCGCATTTAGGGTGAACTCAAATCCACTGTTTTCGATCCTTCCCGCATTCACAAAATAAGTAGTAAAGCCTGACCCTGAAGGTGCCGCAAGTGATAGAAACTGGTTGGTACTTATACCATTGTAATAGGTAAAATCAGCACCCAGGCGTCCTTTGAAGAACTTGGCTTCAAGTCCATACTCATTGGCAACGATTTTTTCAGGTTTCAGGTTGGTAAAAGGAACTTGTGTGTTTCTGTTGATACCACCTATGCCTGTAGGTCCACCCGCACCGCCGATACTATTCCAGGGATTCACAACATTGTAGGGTACTTCATTTGCGGTTTGCGAAAACGAAGCCCTCACTTTAAGGAAAGAAATAACCTGAGGTAAATCAAGCATCTGGCTGATGACCGCAGAACCTCCAATTGAAGGATAGAAGTAAGACTGGTTACCAGTAAGGGCCAGAGTAGAAGCCCAGTCAT
The DNA here is from genome assembly GCF_902506755.1 of Dyadobacter sp. 32. Lineage (GTDB taxonomy): Bacteria > Bacteroidota > Bacteroidia > Cytophagales > Spirosomataceae > Dyadobacter. Next base: position 2,736,277 of record NZ_LR735258.1, read on the forward strand.
TACGTCCTGCCAGATCCAGGAACAAAAAGTCCTTAAATCCAAGAGATACGTTAGCAAATGCGCCTTGCTTGATTGTTTTGTTAATCGATTGATTGAACACAACATTGTACGGCATGTTCGCAAAAGTAAACAAGTTAGGATATTGCAGAGCGACTGTACCATTGCCTACACTCATTCCATCACTGTAAATGTTTTTCTGATAGCTAAGACCCGCCAGCGCGTTCAGGCTAAAATCGCCTAAAGTTTTATTATAACTCAAAATACCATCAGCGTAGATGGCCTGATCATTGTATTTGGTGTAAGACCAGGTACCGTTCGGGCTAACGCTTACAGAGTTTCCTCCTGCAGCATATCGCTTGTCATCCAGAACATTGTTATAATCGATGTTCGCTCTTACGTCAAATTTAAGGTTCTCCACAATATCATAAGAGAGTTTCACATTGGCAATCAGACGCTTGTAAGTTTGCAGTTTCGAGTTCTTGTTTATTTCCCAATAAGGGTTATTCTGCTTCTCTTCTGTCGAATACCAGTTCATTTTGTCCATATTCCTATCAACGTTCAGCACAGAATATTTTTCTTTGAAGCTGTTGAAATCGCGATCCCTTCCGAACAAGTACAAACCGGTAAGCGGGTTGTTGTAATAACCAGCACCTGGACGGTTTTTAGATGTTTCGGCAGATAAAATTACACCAGAACTAATAGTAATCTTGTCATTCAAAAGCTTGGTGCTTTGTCTGAACGAAAAGTTATTCTTCGTGTAGGTGTTGGTTGGCAGTACCCCTGTCGAAGCAACGTTTGCATAGGAAAAATAAACACTTGTTTTGTTGTTGCCGCCAGTAATTGCTACCGAGTTGTTATACGTTGCACCCGCCTGGAAGAAATCTTCAATATACCCCTTCTGGTAATTGTCGGATTTTACAACCGCGGTTCCTTTAGGGGTCCAGCTGTAATCTCCGCCGACGGTTCCGTAGCGATACTGAAATTCGGGAAGACCGGACACCTGCTCAATAACAGCACTTGAGTTGACGTCAACAGACACCTTACCTTCTTTACCTTTTTTGGTGGTGACCAGGATTACCCCATTGGCACCCTGACTACCGTAAAGAATTGAAGCATTTGCCCCTCTCAATACACTGATACTTTCGATATCATTGGGGTTAATAGCAGAAAGACCATCTCCACCATCCGTACCACCATAAGAGCCTGGTTGCCCACGCTTGTTGTTCACCATAGGAATACCATCGATCACATAAAGCGCTTCACTGGAGCCTTGCAACGATTTATTTCCTCTGAGGACGGCCCGGGTAGAGCCACCTGCACCTGAACTACTCACTTTAATATCAATACCCGCTGCCTTGCCATTAAGTGCATCCACAAAGTTGGTGTTAGCAGCACGCCGCAACTCTTCGCCACCAATCTGTTGCGTTGCGTAAGTCAGGGCTTTTTTGTCTCTCTGAATACCAAGAGCCGTTACGACTACTTCACCCAACTGGTTCACATCTTCAACAAGTACCACGTCGATGGTCCTTTGACTGCCCACCGCAACCTCTTTGGTCAAATATCCGATCGTGGAAACAACCAACACCGCATTTTCATTCGGTACGTTGATGCTGAAGACACCATCTGCTGTGGTGCTTGTACCCACGTTAGACCCTTTCACCAGAATATTAGCCCCGGGAATAGGAACGCCTTTGCCATCCTTTACAGTACCTGATACCTCTTGTGCTGCTTTGCGTATTTTTACTGCGCCGGATTTCTCTCTGTCACTACTGACCAAAATTGTGCTGCCACCATTGTTGGCGTAGATCGGCGGCACAACGAAGGCCCCTGCCAAAAGCAAGGGGATAAGCCTCCAGCCCTTATTACTCAGGCTTTGGAATGATGCTTGTAATTGTTTTTTCATACTTGTAATTGAATTTAGGTTTAATTAGGTAAAATAATTAAAAAGTGAAACATAACGGCAATGCTGCTTCAGCTCAAACCCGCCTGTATTTGACTTTGCCCACTTCGAAATCAGCAGATGAGACGATCCTGTTGCCAGTGAGTAGCCAATTCTGCTACATTTCACAGACGACGTGCACAACGGATTGTTCCTTTGCGTTAGACTTTCAAGCTTTTTCAAATACGAGGTAACATCCCAAAACAGATTCAAAGGCATTGCCAGATCCTGATCAGGTTATTTCGGATGTTTTAACGTGTTACAAAATTGGGTTTTTGCTATTTTTTCTGAAATTTAATTATTTTTAATAATACAGTCCAAATATTTCATATTATTTAATATGCAAAGCATTAAATAACGCGATAGAACCCTATTTCAGTTAAAAAAATGGCCGTATGGTTTTAAGGCAAAATATTAGTCCGGACATTCACTACCGTATCCTACCAATTATAAATTGGCATTCGTTCTCGAACACGCATTATACTTCGGAATCACCTTCTACTTTAACCCGCTGCGATGAGCGCATCAGATCAACTTAAAATCTACTAATGGAGGTTGTTAAAAATCAAGAGGTTCGTGCAGCTCCATACGTTCACCAGCACCGCCCGGAACAACGTATGTAGTGCAACAGACAAATTGACTTTTTTTGAGATTCGCCCACCCCCTAAACCCATCGTTTTAGAAGGACGTACCAATGTGGCTTTCTGAAAACAACTACTCGTATTTTCGCCAGGCGCCCAGTATACTTCCTGTTATAGTATACACGATTACACTTACACCGCCATCAATGAATGAAAGCATCAATGGTCTCATGGAGAACATATCTTTTACGATCGTTTCACAGAGCACGAAAACTATCCCAAACAGCAAACCCGTAAGAAATCCGCTGGGCAGCGACTTGACGGGGATCCGGGTGAATATCCAGCCCACTGTGTAGGCCATAAATGAAGAAGATACGATACTTGCCAGGTATGGTGCCGGGCTTGTTCCTGATTTAATCTGCTCTTCCGTAAATCCATTTAAAAGCATCCAGGAGTCGGAAAAGATTGTATACCAAAGCGCAGGGACGACTTGTCCTAATACGACACATACCAGTACGGCCCAAAGATTGACAGATTGTTTTCTCATAAAAAAGAATTTTACCTGGTCATCAGAAGCATTTACGCCTATCAAATATAATACGTTTGAGCGTATTTAGCTTTCCGATTTAAGGTTTAATGAATTCAATATTTCGTTTCAAACCCGCGTATTTGGTTCTTTTAAGTGGGGATTTTCTAAACAATTCAGCAAATACCTCCTCCGTAATTTCCTCCCAATCACGCTTCGTAAACTCCTCCAACCCGGTTGATAACGAAAACGCTGAGGTAGTATTGGGTTTGGCAAAACGATTCCACGGACAAACATCCTGGCAGATATCGCAGCCAAAGATCCAGTTTTCAAATTTCCCCCGGGCCTCCTCCGGAATAGCCTCTTTCAACTCTATAGTATAGTAGCTGACACATTTGCTCCCATCCACCACGTACGGTTCAATGATGGCATCCGTTGGACAGGCGTCCAGGCATTTGGTACAGGTGCCACAATAATCTTTCACAGGGCCGTCGTGTGCAAGATCCAGATCGCAGATAATCTCCCCGATAAAAAAGAAACTACCCATGTCCCGATTCAGTAAATTAGAATGCCTGCCCACCCAGCCCAAACCACTTCGAGCCGCCCATACTTTGTCCATCACCGGAGCCGAATCGACAAATATGCGCCCATTTACCTCGCCTATTTCGGCACTGATGGCTTCCATTAAAGCTTGAAGCTTTTCCTTCAAAACAAAATGATAATCCTTTCCGTACGCGTATTTGGAAATTTTAATATCATCTCTACTTTCAGGCAATGTTTTGGCAGGGTAGTAATTGAGTAGCACGGAAATAACAGAACGGGCACCCTCAACAAGTTTCCCGGGATCAAGTCGCATATCGAAATGGTTGGCCATATAGCTCATTTGCCCGTGGTGATTCAGCGCAAGCCATTTTTCCAGACGAGGGGCTTCCTGCTCCAGAAACTCGGCCCTCGAAATGCCACAAAAGTCGAAACCCACCTCCTGGGCCCGCCGCTTGATAAGGTTGCTACGCTCCTGCCGGATCAGATCATCTGTTGTCATAGGGCAAATGTAGAAAAAGGATTATAAATGCCATCTTGTCAGTATTTTTGCTGCTGGCAAAGTAATTTAACACTATATGAACGATTAAAAAGTGATAACATTACAGGAAAACTATGCCTAAAAATACGGATTCCAACATAGATCAAGACAACATGAACGAAATGAACGAGGTAAACTCCACCGTTGACACTGACAAAAAGGAAAGTGAAGGTAATATTGATGTCTCGAATTCTGAAAATCCAGAGGACACAGCCACAAGCCCAGCAATGGGAGACGTATCCGAAGAAAAAGATCCGATTGAGGGATATAAATCGGAAGTTGCCGAATTGAAAGATAAGTATCTTCGCCTTTACGCCGATTTCGAAAACTTCCGCAGGAGAACGGCCAAAGAGAAGCTTGAAATGATTTCGGGAGCAAGTGCGGACATGGTAAAATCGATCTTGCCCATTGTGGATGACTTTGAAAGAGCCAAAGTTTCCTTTGACTCTTCAACCGAAATTGAAGCGCTGAAGGAAGGTGTTGATCTTATTTACACAAAGCTTTACAAAACCCTGGAATCCAAAGGCCTCAAACCGATGATTTCGAAAGGAGAAGCTTTTGATGTAGAGATTCACGAATCAATTGCACAATTTCCGGCCCCATCTGACGATCTCAAAGGAAAAGTGATAGACGAAATAGAAAAAGGTTATTATCTCAACGATAAGGTACTCCGGTACGCAAAGGTGATCGTCGGCGCGTAAAATACTATCGAAACAACAAAATGGCAAAGAAAAGAGATTTTTACGAGATACTTGGCGTGGAGCGTGGCGCTACGGCTGATGATATAAAAAAGGCTTATCGCAAGCTGGCGATAAAGTTTCACCCTGATAAAAATCCGGATGATCCTACTGCCGAAGATAAGTTTAAAGAAGCCGCGGAAGCTTACAGCGTTTTGAGCGACGATTCTAAGCGTCAGCGCTACGATCAATTTGGCCATGCGGGTGTGGGTGGAGCTGCTGGCGGTGGAGGCGGTTATGGCGGAGGAGGTTTTTCCATGGACGACATTTTCTCCCAGTTCGGGGATATTTTTGGTGGAGACAGCAGCCCATTCGGAGACATTTTCGGTCGGCAGGGTGGTGGCAACGGACGCCGTGTGCGCAAGGGTTCTGATTTGAGAATCAAGCTAAAACTCAATCTCGAAGAAGTAGCCAACGGCGTAGAGAAAAAAATAAAAGTAAAACGGCATGTAAGCTGCACTACCTGTGGTGGTAACGGAGCCAGGCATGGTACCGCGCTTACCAACTGCGGTTCATGTAACGGTACGGGCCAGGTTCGTAAAGTGGTGAGTACCATGCTCGGACAGATGGTATCCACCAGCACGTGTCCAACCTGTAACGGCGATGGCAAGATCATCAGTGAGCGTTGCGATTCCTGCGCTGGCGAAGGTCGTTTATTGCAGGATGATCTCATCACGCTGAATATACCCGGCGGAGTTGCCGAAGGCATGCAGCTTTCTATGTCGGGCAAGGGAAATGTTCCCTCCCGTGGCGGAGTTGCCGGCGATTTGCTCATTGTGATTGAAGAAGAAGAAGATGCACAATTGAAGAGAGATGGTAACAACATTGTCTTTGACATGCACCTGAGCTTTGTAGACGCCGCATTGGGAACCTCAACCGAAATCCCGACGATCGATGGCAAAGCACGAATTACTGTGGAGCCCGGTACACAGGCTGGCAAAATTCTACGACTGAAAGGAAAAGGGATCAAGGACCTGAATGGTTACGGGAAAGGAGATCAACTGGTTCATATCAATGTATGGACGCCTCAGCAACTGTCGTCAGACGAGCGCGAAACCTTGGAATCTCTTCGCCATTCGCCTAATTTCCAGCCAAAACCCGGAAAGAATGAAAAAGGATTTTTCGATAAAATGAAAGACTTCTTTCATTGACGGGCACTGCCCGTTTTAAATTTAAAAAAGCTGTCACTGTACGTGACAGCTTTTTTATTGACTTGGAATGAGCAAGCCGGTTATTTAGCATACTGACAATATCCTTACCTTCGTGAGATCAACAAAGCAACTTCTATGAAAAAAATATTTTTTATCCTGGCCATGTTTTCCTCCGAATCCCTTTTGTCCCAACCTAACACGCCCAACCCAGTCGGACTTACGATTGCTACTTACAATGTAAGTATGGAGGCGGAAAATTATGTTCCGAGAGGAACCAAAGGAAATTCGGAGCAGATACTGATCAACCAGCTCGATTCAGGAAATAACGTTCAGATCAGAAATATCGCCAGGATCATACAGACCGTAAGACCGGACATCATCCTGCTCAATGAGTTTGACTATATCCAAAATCCGGATCAGGGCGTTAGGGCTTTTATTAAAAACTACTTAAACATCGGCCAGGGAACAGCGCAGGCAATTGACTACCCCTTCTATCATTATGCACCTGTAAATACCGGCCAGCCCAGCCCGTATGATTTGAACAATGATGGGAAATCGGAGCGATTTGGAAACGATGCCTGGGGATTTGGTATGTATCCCGGGCAATATGGAATGCTTCTCCTGTCCAAATATCCCATTGATACAAAAAACGTAAGGACATTCCAAAACTTCAAGTGGAAAGATATGCCGGGAGCGTTGAAACCGCTAAAAGCGGATGGGAGCGACTGGTATTCAGCCGAAGCATGGGCTCAGTTTCCTTTATCATCCAAATCCCACTGGGATGTGCCGGTGCTGGTTTCGGGCCAAACCATACGTGTTTTGGCAAGTCACCCCACCCCACCCACTTTCGACGGGCCAGAGGACCGGAATGGAAGGCGCAATCACGACGAGATCCGCTTCTGGAAAGATTATATCAGTGGAAGTGCCGGGGCTTACATTATTGACGACAAGGGGAAATCCGGGGCTTTAACCCCTCATATCCCCTTTGTAATTCTTGGGGATCAGAATGCATCTCCTGTAGAAGGTGATGCACGTGCGGAAGGAATCAGGTCGTTGCTGGCACATCCAAATATCAACGCGGCGACTATACCTGAAAGCAGAGGAGGTGCCGCACATTCTCCCAACAATCTGAATGCCAAAAACCATACGGCTTTCTGGCGCATGAGAGCGGATTACGTATTGCCTTCAAAATTTGGATTCGACATGATGGACAGCGGTGTATTTTGGCCGGCAGCCGGTGAGCCTATGAGTGAGTTGGTTGAAAGAAGGGAAGCAAGCTCTGACCACAGGCTGGTATGGGTAAAAGGAAAATTAAGAAAATGAAAATATTCTTAAAGCTTAACTCCTTTCTTTAACAATAAGCATAACTGTCCTATGCAAAGCTCCACGAAACGAATAGCAAGTGTGTAGATCAATTCACATTCCTGTATCTCCTCACCTACTCATCTTATTGCTATTTCCAAAGCATGGTTACTTAGCGTCAAAAGCCACTCCATTAAGGGTTTACGAACGCTTTTTATAAAACATTTGATCAACTTCTTTGCAATAGCAATCATAAAATATAACTTTCGCCTTTCCGCCAATTTATCAACTTAAACTAGGAACAATGAAAAGTACCTTTTTAGCTACGTGCTTCATCGGACTCGGATTATGTATTTCATCTTCTCTGTCGGCACAAGACCTTTCCAAACAAAAAGTACCGTTGGATCCCAGCGTTAAAATGGGAAAGTTAAAAAACGGAATCACTTATTACATCAAGAAAAATCAGGAGCCTAAAAACAGGGCTGAACTAAGGCTGGCGGTAAAAGCAGGATCCGTGCTTGAAACAGATGCGCAGCAAGGACTTGCTCACTTCATGGAACACATGAACTTCAACGGCACAACCAACTTCCCCAAAAACGAGCTGGTGAATTTCCTTCAAAAAACCGGGGTGCGATTTGGAGCAGATTTGAATGCCTATACTGGTTTTGATGAAACCGTATACATGCTCCCCATTCCGACCGACTCGGCCGGGCTGCTGGATAAAGGACTTCAGGTGCTGGAAGACTGGGCACACGGGGCTTTGCTGGACCCTGCCGAAATCGAGAAGGAAAGAGGTGTGGTATTGGAAGAATCCCGCATGGGACGCGGCGCACAGCAGCGGATGCGGGACAAATACTTTAAGATGATCCTGAACAATTCACGCTATTCGGAACGGTTGCCGATTGGAAAGGATAGTATCCTGAAATCATTCAAACCGGAGACGATCAAAGCTTTTTATAAGGATTGGTATCGCCCCGACCTGATGGCGGTTATTGCTGTGGGTGATTTTGATGTGGCAAAAGTCGAAGCCACAATAATTCAGAAATTCAGCTCGGTCCCGGTTGCCGTTAAGCAAAAAAAACGAATCGAATACACCATTCCGTTAGACGGGTCAACCAACATTGCCATCGTCACCGATCCTGAATATCCTCAGAACGTAATACAGCTGATTTACAAGCAACCTGGCAGCAAAGAAAAGACGCTTCAGGATGTGCGTAACAACATTGGCAAGCAGCTTTACAATTCGATGATGGGGCAACGTATGCAGGAACTTACGCAGAAAGCGAATCCGCCATTCCTGTATGGAGGCAGCGAATACGGGGACTTCCTCGGCAATCTGGATTCATATACCTCTGTTGCCCTTGCCAAAGATGCAGGATCCATGGAAATGGCTTTAAAGGCCTTACTGGAAGAAAACGCAAGGGTGCAAAGATTTGGGTTTACTCAAGCCGAGCTCGATAGGGCGAAAAAGGATTTCGTCAACGCCATGGAGCAGTATTTTAAAGAAAAAGATAAAACCAAATCGGCCAATCATGTTCAAGAATACCTGGATCACTTTCTTCACCAAAAACCCTTTATGGGCATAGAAGCTTACTACAACCTGGTAAAGAAAAATATTGATGGCGTTTCACTGAGTGAAATCAACGCTTTGGCAAAAAAATACATTACGGATAAAAACCGTGCGGTGGTGGTGATGGGCCCCGAAAAAAGTAAAGACGCCCTGATCACCGAACAAAAGATCCGAACGATGCTGGCTGAAACAGGCAAAGATGTGGTTGCTTATGTAGACGATGTATTGGATTCACCTCTTCTGAAAACTGAACCCAAGGGTGGAAAAGTGGTAAGCGAAAAAGCTTTCCCAAAACTCGGCATGACCGAGCTTACCTTATCCAATGGCGTAAAGGTGATGCTAAAGCCGACCGACTTCAAGAACGATCAGATCTTACTGAAAGCCACCGGAAAAGGCGGTTATTCCCTTTTCCCGGACGAACGTGAAACGGGTATGTTTGCAAGCTACCTGATCCAGTCGGGTGGCGTGGGACCATATAATCAAACCCAGCTGCAAAAATTCCTGGCGGGCAAAACCGTGAACGGAGGGCCATTCCTGAATGAGCTTACCGAAGGTGTTGGAGGTAGTACCAATCCAAAAGACCTGGAAACAACATTACAGCTTCTGTATGCCTATTTTACTGAACCACGTAAAGACGAAGCCGTAGTGGCAGGTGTCCTTGCCAATCAAAAAGCTTATCTCGAAAACATTCGGAAGACCCTTACACCTGAAAAAGTGTTTTCGGATACCATGAATGCAGTGCTAACCAGCAATAACCCGCTACGCCGGCCGCTTACTCCGGAGAGTATCGACAAGGTTAGCCTGGATCGTGCCATAGAAATATACAAAAACCGATTTGCCGATGCTTCTGATTTTGTTTTCACATTTGTGGGAGCATTCAAAATTGAAGAAATCAAGCCCTTGCTTGAAAAATACCTGGGTGGTTTGCCCTCCACGGATCGCGATGACACGTTTAAGCATCCGAATATTTACCCGCCCAAAGGACGTATCGAAAAAACAGTCTACAAGGGTCTGGAACCCAAAAGCCGTGTATCTCTTATTTCAAGCGGAGAATACGAGTATAGTCCTGAAAACAACATCCAGATAGAAGCTTTGCAGGAAGTTCTGCAAATCAAGCTCATTGAAGCACTTCGCGAAGAAGAGAGTGGGGTGTACGGTGTTGGCGTGTCGGAAAGCACCGACAAATTCCCAACAGGACATTACAAATTCAGTATTGGATTTGGGTGTGCACCTGAGAATGTGGATAAACTTGTAAAACGGGTAAAAGAGGAAGTGGATAAAATCAAACAAAACGGAGCCGATCCGAAAGATATCGAGAAATTTGTGGCTGAAACAAACCGTAAAATGGAAACAGCGCTCAAAACCAACAATTTTTGGCTCGACTACCTCGATGAAAACACGTTTTTGGGTGACGATCTGGAAGAAGTTTTCAGGCAGGATGAGTTGCTTAAATCAATAACCGTGGCAAGCACAAAAGCTGCCGCAAACAAATATTTCAACGATGACAATTACATCAAAGGTGTGCTGATGCCGGAGAAGAAATAAGACATCAGCCCCGGCGAAACACTTATAACAATTTACATTGACCCAGGGCATGTGCCTTGGGTCAATTTCTTCAGGTTATATATTATTTTGGATAAATTTTCTTTAATCCGTCAATCAGAAACATCAGGTCGTTTAACCGGATTTCATACATTGTACTGAGCATCATACCCAACTTACCCGGCGGTAGGCCTTCCCGTTCAAACCATTCCAGATAAGAAACCGGCAAGTCTATAATGAGCCAGTTTTTGTATTTACCAAAAGGCATACGGTACCCGATCAGCTCCCTGAGAATTTCTGTGTTTGGTTGTGGTATTTCTTTCATTCAGTGAATCATCTTCTGTAAATACATCCCATCAGCGTCTTAACGCGCCCTCAGCTTCATAATCAACTCCGTTTTCAAATCAAACAACTGCTTCTCCAGGCCCACTGGATAGGTATGCGGATTGACAAACCGTTTGATGCCTTTATGAAATTGGGCCAGCTGGTCCTGAACACGTCTGCGTGTTTCGTGAATAGAAGGCAGCGCATATACCAGGTGACCCATAGAAAACACAGGCACCAACAGGTCCTCATACTCCATGGTTTCAGAGAACGAACGATTCCGGGTAAAATCATAGGGATCGACCATTGTCACCGGCTCGTTGATAGGCGACTCAATATTATAGATCATGTCGGAAACAAAACCTTTCGCGTCCTTGAAACGGCGGACCTGCTGAATTCCAGGAGTCGATATTTTAATTGCCTGCTCGGATAATTTTAGCTTGTAGTCCCACTCACCAGCATCATTCTTAATGGCAGCCAACTTAAACACTCCGCCTAGCGCCGGCTGATCAAAGGCAGTTACAAGCTTTGTTCCTATTCCCCACACGTTGATCCTTGCCCCCTGAATTTTCAAGCTGCCCATAATGTATTCATCCAGATCGTTACTGGCAACAATGCTGGTTTTTTCAAATCCCGCTTCGTCAAGCAGCTTTCGGGCCTCCATACTCAGATAAGCCAGATCACCCGAATCAAGCCGGATGCCGGTTAAATCATATCCCCTTTCACGTAGCTTCAGACCCACCCTAATGGCATTCTCAACACCGCCAAGGGAATCGTACGTATCCACGAGCAACGTTACATTGTTTGGCATAAACTGTGCATAAGTCTCAAACGATTCCAGCTCGCTATCAAAGGACATCACCCAGCTGTGCGCATGGGTGCCTTTCACCGGAATACCGTAAAGCTTACCGGCCAGCACGTTAGAAGTAGCATCAGCACCTCCAATGTAGGCTGATCTGCTTGCGGTCATCCCGCCATCCGGCCCCTGCGCTCTCCTGAGGCCAAACTCAAGCAACACGTCATCCTGGGCAGCAAGTCGCATACGTGAAGCTTTTGTGGCTACCAGCGACTGAAAATTAATCAGGTTTAGCAGGGGAGTTTCCAACAGTTGACATTGCAGTATGGGGCCCTGAACCCTCAGAAGGGGTTCATTGGGAAATACAACAGTGCCTTCTGGTACAGCATGAACACTGCACTTTAATTCCATGGAACGGAGATACTCCAGAAAACCGTTCTCAAATAAGGGTTTCCCATCGCTTCCACTCAGGGAAGCTACATATTCCAGATCGCTTTCATCGAACCGGTATTCCATCAGATAATCGATAACACTACTAAGTCCACAAGCAACCGTGTAACCTCCCTGAAACGGATGTTTCCTGAAATAAAGGTTAAAAACGGCTTCCTGCTCAGCCTTACCTGCCTTCCAATACCCATAAGCCATGGTAAGCTGATACAGATCGGTTAACAATCCCAAAGAAGTATCATATAATCGGTTTATCATTTTTATTCCGGGTATAATTGAATACCGATTTAATAAAAATTCCCGGATATTTCTACCCAGGAATTTTTATTGTTTGTATTTAAAAAGCAAATAAGCCCAAGTTTGAAATAACCGGGAACCCGCTAAGACCGGGCCGCTCGGCAGCTGCTGGGGTCGCACCCCATCCGTCCAAAGTGCCCTGGGTCCATTGACAAACAATGGGTTCTACCATTCCACACATCTCAAGGTTCAATTTAAGGCCATCCACGGATTTACACTGAATCCTGCACCTCTCCCGTCTTTACCCCTATTTGATAAGAAAAAAAATCACACAGAATGCAACGAATGCATCAACACATGCATCTATGATTCAACAGAACTCCACACTTCCATTCAAATTAAAAATCTACCACTTATGTAATAAAAGGTTCTATGTTATACATGGTACCTATATTTGAAGCATCGGAGACAACAACGGTATATAATGAAGCTGAATAAGGTTGTCTTCAACAATAAATCTATTAGCCATGAAATTTTTTATTTGCCTGACCGCAGCCTTGCTGCTGTGTGTTACTTATTTGCCTGCGCAAAACCTTTCGGCATCGGCCGGACCTGGGTCCTCTGTGTCGGGAGCTGTCCTGGATGAAAAACAACGGCCCCTCCCCTTCGTAAATATTCTTCTGTTGAACCCCGCAGATTCCACGCTGATCAAAGGATTAGCAGCTGATGACCTGGGAAAATTCAAATTTGAACAAGTTGATCCGGGTAAGTATGTAACGCTTGTTTCAATGGTAGGTTTCAAAAAGGCATACAGTAAGATCTTTACGGTGGCTACCACGCCGGTAACGCTACCTGCTATCCAACTGAAACCCGATGAGACTTCCCTGAACGAAGTGACCGTCGTGGCAAAAAAACCATTTATTGAACAGCAGATCGATCGAACCGTTGTCAATGTTGAAAACAGTATCGTTGCATCGGGTGCCACTGCACTGGAAGTGCTTGAACGAGCTCCCGGTGTGGTGGTAGATCAACAAAACAACCAGCTCAAACTCCGGGGCAAGGAAGGCGTAATCGTTCAAATTGATGGCAAACAAACCTTCCTGTCGCAGCAGGAGCTCATGACGCTACTAAGAAACACGCCTAGCGATAATATTGAGAAGATTGAGCTCATCACCAATCCATCGGCCAAATATGATGCCTCCGGCAACTCAGGTATCATCAACATTAAGATGAAAAAGAATAAGAACTACGGCACCAATGGAAACGTAAACGTAGGTGCGGGGTATGCCCGTTACGGCCGTGGAAATGCCGGTATCACTTTGAATCACCGCGAAGGCAAGTTCAATACATTTATCAATGGTGGCAGCTTTTTGAATAAAGGTTTTAATAATAACCAAATATACCGCAAGATCCCTTATGAAGATCGGGTAACCATTTTCGATCAGAAAACCGAGCGCACCAATCAGTCACAGTACTACAATCTGAGAGCAGGGGTAGATTATTACGCAACGGATAAAACAACTATTGGAATTCTGGCTTCCGGATTTTACAATAATTGGAATAATCCATTCGGGCAAACCAATACCAGGATTTTAAATCAGGACCAACAGTTGGAAAGAACGTTCAGAACCAATCTTTTCAACGGAGGTAAAATACAAAACGGAAGCGTGAATGTAAACCTCAAACATGAATTTAACGATCAAGGCAAAGAGATAACCTTTGATGCTGATTATGTAAATTATAATGGGAAGAAGAATAGCAATCTGGACACCCGGTATGCAAAACCCAACGGTGAGCAGGATGGCGCTCCGGAAATAGTAAGAAACTTTATGCCTTCGCAAATAGACATTGTCGTTGCAAAGGTGGACTTCGCCCAACCCTTATGGAAAGGTAAATTTGAAACAGGCGTAAAATCGAGCTACGTTACGTCCGACAACAACATGGTGTTCGAAACAAAGCAGGACGAGTGGATTCTGGATCCATCAAGATCCAATCGATTCAAATACACGGAAAACGTCAATGCTGCCTATCTCAATTACAATGGAAAACTCAACAAAAAAGTGAAATATCAGCTTGGTCTCCGTGGTGAACACACCCATTCGGTTGGAAATTCGATCACACTCAATCAGGTAAAGGACCGCAACTACCTCAATTTGTTCCCTAGCATATTCGTCTCCAACCAGCTGGATACCAACAACGTCATTAACCTTTCATACAGCCGCCGGATAGACCGCCCCAACTATCAGTCGCTGAATCCGTTTGAGTTTTATCTGGATCCCTACACCTTCCAGAAAGGGAATCCAAATCTCAAACCACAATATACCAATTCATTCCAGTTGGTGCACGTCTACAAAAGCTTCCTTAGCACCACTTTTGCATATAGTCGGATCAAAGATATGATCGCCGACGAACTACCGCAGCAGATCGCTTCTGAAAACAAAACATTTGTAACATCAGACAACCTCGACAATCAGGATAATCTGAGTCTTACGATTTCGCTTCCTATACCAGTCACAAAGTGGTGGAACGTACAATCAAATTTCACAGGTGTGTACAACCATTATAAATCGTTTTACCTGGAGCAAAATCTCGAAATCAAGCAGGCTTCCTGGAACATGTACCTGGCCAATCAGTTGACGCTCAAGAAAGGATGGTCGGCTGAGGTTTCAGGCTGGTACAACAGCCGCGCATTTTACGGCCTTTACGCAGCAAAACCCATGGGTATGGTCAATGCAGGAATACAAAAAACCCTTCTTGACAAAAAACTTACGCTGCGGGTCAATGTGGACGACATATTCTGGACCAACCGGTTTAGGGGTACCGCTCTTTACAAAGACATTGATTTCAGGGTCAGGGCGCAGTGGCCAAGCCGTCAATTGAGAGTTTCTGTTTCCTACCGCTTTGGCAATCAGAATGTAAAAGGCGCCCGTCAGCGCAACACTGGATCGGATGATCTTCAGCAACGGGCAAAAGGCGGAAGTTAATGCTGGAATTTCGGCCAAACGAGGCCTTATTCATAAATTAGTTAGGTTAATAATGCAGAAAATCCATCACGCAGCTGGCGTGATGGATTTCTTATTTGAATTCTATTCTGATAAATTTCAGGCTTCCAGCGCTGCAACACCCGGAAGAACTTTTCCTTCCATGTATTCCAGTAATGCGCCTCCTCCTGTGGAGACGTAGCTCACGCGATCACCATAACCGGCATTGTTTACAGCGGAGGCCGAATCACCACCCCCGATCAACGAGAATGCATCGTTATCCTCCGTAGCAGCTACAACAGCCTTCGCAATGGCATCGGTTCCGATGGCAAAGTTGGGGAATTCAAATACGCCCATCGGACCATTCCAAAGAATGGTTTTCGAAGAAGCGATAATTTCAGAAAATAGTTTGACCGATTCAGGACCAATGTCCAGACCTTCCCAATCGTCCGGGATTTGCCCAGCAGGTACCGTTACTTTTTCTGCCTCATTACTAAATCTATCTGCAATAACAGTATCCACAGGTAACACCAAATTCACTCCTTTCGCTTTGGCTTTTTCCACCAATTCAAGCGTGAGATCCAATTTGTCAGCTTCCAGAAGCGATTTTCCAATTTTACCTCCGGCAGCTTTGGTAAATGTATAAGACATTCCGCCGCCAATTATCAAATTATCGACTTTGTCGAGCAGACGTTCTATAATCAGTATTTTATCCGAAATCTTGGCTCCGCCCATAATGGCAGTAAAAGGACGTTCCGATTGCTCAAGAAGCCTCTCCGCATTATCAAGCTCAGCCTGCATTACATAACCTGACACTTTATCTTTGAAAAATTTGCCTATCACCGCTGTCGAAGCATGTGCCCGATGCGCCGTTCCAAAGGCATCCATTACCCACACATCTCCTAGTTTCGACAATTTCTCAGCAAACTCTTCATTTCCTTTCTCTTCTTCTTTGTAAAAGCGGAGATTTTCCAACAAAAGTACTTCTCCGGGCTCGAGTGATCCGGCAAGCTCCACAGCACTTTCTCCTATGGCATCATCAGCAAACTTTACTGTTTTTCCCAGGATCAACGAAAGCGGATTTACAAGATGCTTCAGGGAATATTTTTCAGTAGGGCCGTCTTTAGGCCGTCCCAGGTGCGACATCAGAATAACAGAACCGCCATCGCCGAGAATTTTACTAATCGTTGGGATCGTCGCACGAATTCGCGTATCATCTGTAATCTCGAACTTATCATTGAGAGGTACGTTGAAATCAACACGAACCAAGGCTTTTTTACCTGAAAAATTGTAAGAATCTAATGTAGTCATGGGCAGATAATATTGTTTTTCATTCAAAACAAATGTAAGCCAATTCTTTATTAAATACTACGTTTGACTAAAACCGAGCTTACTCGCATTACAATAATCCTATTTTTACTATTTATTTTTCAAATCAGCCTGATTCAACATCTTGAAACTGATTCTCGGTACCTGATGTTGAATACTTATTCAGCTCGAAGCAGACCCGAAAAAATGTTTGGGTTGAATCAAATTGCAATATTTATCTTTACGCATAATTAGCTTCTTTTTTGTCTACCGTGCCAATCGTTGAGTTTCCGCAAGATCTGCCACCAAAATATTATCACGATTATTTTGGATACGTTCTCGAGTTTGTGCGTAAAATGTACACGCCGGTATTGAATGAAAGTGAAAAACAATTCTTGCGCGACTATCAGCACCTTTCAGAAGACGCACAATGCCTTTTCATCAGATTCAGCAATCGCAGCAAGTCTTTTTTCCGGGTACAGTCCCTTGCCTATGCTGAAATCAAGGATATTCCCGCCGTGCTGGAAGAGCTACTTGAAAAGAAATTTATCGAATCGCTCTGCGACCAGCACGTTGATCGCGCCGGGGAAATCATGGACCTCTTTACCAAACCGGAACATCTGCAGCTTACCCGATCACTCGGGCCTGACATAATGCCTGCTAAAAGCATCAAAAAGCCAGACCTGGTACGTTGGCTGTTACACGAATATGATTTCCTTGAATTACTCGCGCTAATCTGCGAAAACGAAGCCGTTGTAAAGGTCTGTTATGAAGCAGAAGTGATGCTGATGAAGTTCCTTTTTTTTGGCAACCGGCACGCTGATATGACCGAATTTGTGGTACGAGATCTGGGTCATGTCAGGTTTCAGTCCTTTGACGAAGAGCATCTGGCCATACAGTTTGAAACCCGTAAAGATGTGGACGACACCCTGATGGTGTCCCTCATGAAGGAAACATTTGATGAATTAAAACAGGAACTACCCCCAGAAGAAATTTTTGACTGGTTCATGAACTGGCAAACCGGCATTTCAGGGACATTGAGCTCAAAAGCACTTCCTGCCTATCACTTATACGTGCTGCGTGTTGGTGCCTGGCTGGAACGCAAAAAAATGTTATCGCAGGCACTAACAACCTATCAGCTTACCAACGATGCACCCTCGCGGGAAAGAAGAGTACGCCTGCTCTACAACCTTGGTTTTACCGACGAGGCACTGGCACTGTGTGAGGAAATAAAGGAAAACCCAAAGAACGCAGATGAAAGATTCTTTTGCCTTGATTTTCACGAACGCATTCTCAATAAAAAGAAGCGGACAGTAAAACGTACAACCCAGGCATTAAAATCGGCGGATGCCATTGAAGTGCCGGTGATGTACCGGTATCAGGTTGAACTGGGTGCCATCCATTACTATCGCAATCAGGGCTTTCAGGCATTTTTTAGTGAAAATGAACCCTGGCGATCCCTTTTTGGCTTGTTGTTCTGGGATATTATCTATGACACCAACGTACAAGCCATACACAACCCGCTTCAGCGCGTGCCCTCCGACTTTTTTTTACCTGATTTTTATTTCAAAAGATCTGCACAACTGAAGTCACGAATGGCACTTGCAGATACGCGTGAGGCAATTGAAAAAATGGTGACTGAGACTTATCAGGAAAAGTTTGGGATCACCAATGTACTGGTTTCCTGGTATGAGGGATCTTTGGAAAAGGTGCTCACTCTGATCTCCCTGCTTACGCCCGATCAAATCCATGCAATCCTTCTGGAGATTGCATATAATCTCAGAGAAAACACAAGGGGGTTTCCTGATCTGCTTGTCTGGAACGAAACGGAATATGCTTTTATAGAAATAAAGTCCCCAACCGACCATTTATCATCCCGCCAGTTGCACTGGCAGCATTTCTTCGCAGAAATAGGTGTTCAAAGCCGTATCGTTAGGGTAAACTGGATTAAAGACCTTTGAGCTCTTGCATCGAGCGGAGTACAAGGCTGCGGGAAACCCAAACCCTTATCGCAAATAAGTTCAGAGAAGAAAATACTAAAAAAAAAGGTCGATCCGGAGTTCCGGATCGACCTTTTAACTGCTATCTGATATTACTTCTTTTTCTTAACGATCACCTCAGTAAAGGTCCCGATTTTCCCATCCTTCACAGGCGCAGAGTATTTCACTGTTGTGCGGCCCTCTACGTCGTCAGCACACTTGCCAACTACGACTTTCTCGACCGATACGTTTACCACGGTCACTCCCTTAGGCACGATCAAACCTTTCTTCTGAATTTCATCGTTCAGGTTCAGGGTGAACTCTTCACAACGAACGCTTTTCACAATTTCACCGATAGAAACATTTTGTCTTACCATTTTTGGATCCGTAGCACCGGCAGGACATAAGCAACCTTCACATGTGCTTGACTTCACGTACTTCATGTAACTTTTGCCTCTAACCAACTTTGTACCCGAAACCACCACGTTATAAAGCTTGTTACACTCGCAAGTATCGCAAATAACCGAATCCTTCACGGCAAAGCCGGTTGAGCTTGCTTCACTTACACATGATCCACATGAGGCAGTAGCCTGGCTGTGTACCGTGGCATAGTATTGCCCGTAAAGCGGCCGTCCATTCGCAGCGTTAAGGAAGGCAGCAGGGAATGCCAATTGGTTACCTTCCTGGCAGATCACGGAAGCAATCACTTTGTCTACTCCATTATCAAGATGGTGGATTCTGGCGGTGAAAGTTTCGGTACGGGTTGTGTCCGGAGCATTTCTTGTTTTCCAGGTAAGCATGATCGGTTCTGCCTTCGTGGTATCCGTGGCGGTGTTGAACATCAAACCTTTGACAGACTTATCGCCCATTTTCCATTCCAGTTCAGGAGCAAGGCAAATAACCGGAGGTGTTGGCGCCTTTGGAACCGGAATATCCCATGCAAAATTTCTACGCATTGCTACACCCGCACTAAATCCGCCATGTTTCCGATCGTAAGGATAAACAGTGGCTCCCGGAAAAATATAGTCAAGCTTGGTTCTGAACCCGATGGCTTCAATACCCCACGCCCACAATCCGTTTTTACTAGGCAAAAATACACCCAGCGTTGCCAGCAAACCTGCATGATAGCGCTTGTTTGTTGCAGTTACTGAATAAATATTGTTTCCAGTCGGACGATCATAGATGAATATCGCAGCAGGTGTGGATCTGAAAATACCTCCTCTTGCGGATGCTTCAAGAAATATCGAGCGAGGCTTTTTGGTAAAAGAATAACTCAAAACAGGACCCACCACGAAATAATGATCTTCGGAAGCGCCTTTACGAACTTCTGCATTGGCTTTGGTTGATCCCGATTCGCTGATAATTTTATCAATAAATGGATTAATGTCTTTTCTGAAGAAGAAATTTTGCAAACCTGCCATAGCACCCAGACCAAATTTCAGTTGCTTGGGGTCCTTTGCCTTGAAATAATAATCAGCGTTCAGGGCAGCGTTAAAGCCAATGCCATTGAATAGTGCCTTATCCCGGTATTTGTTCGAATTAAAAGTTGCCTCCCAACTTCCACAAAAAGCAACGGCTGGGCCTAAAAACCCTCCTACACGCCACGGGCTGACTTTACGTTCTATGGCTACGGTGTCACAACCCTTGGCAGGATCCGGGCAGCTACTTGTTCCCTCCTGTGCAAAAGACGAAAGGGTAATCAAAGCAAACAAAGCAGCAAGCAAAAACTTGGGTAAAACTTGTTTTTTCATACATCTGAGATAAAAAGTGTGTAGTGCCGGTTGGCAGCATGATTGATTAAAAGTGGATTACAAAGTGTGTTAATACCTGATACGTGAAAAAAATGCTTAGGTCACATCTGGAAATGTAAAAATCATCTTTACTTCTCCAAAGCCAAACCTCGAACCATATCTGAGTAAAATCCATGCAATATTACATTACATGACTGCATTTCCAAATTATTATATTTAAACTAAAACTGATTGTAGATGTTCTTCTGCAAATCAACAATTCATTTCAGTCTGAAATGCGCTACTACTGGCAAATGATCCGAGGCATATTTCTCGTCGATCACTGTATTTTTAAGAACCTCAAAATGCCCCGCGTTCCGAACCATAATAAAATCAATGGTCTTATTGGGCTTTTCAACTGGAATCGTGGGAGCACAATCTGAAGAACATGTTCTTTTAAAATATTGATCAAAATACTGGATGACAGCACTTTCGGGTACAGCGTTAAAATCCCCTGCCAATATTAAAGGTAATTTATTCTCCTCAAAGTGTTTGATGATTTTTTCCGCCTGTAACTGCCTGTTGGGCTCCTTAAGCCCTAAATGTGTACTGGCAAAAAGCACCTGCTCTCCGGTCGGGAGTTTCACGTTGATGGAGGCAACAGCCCTTAATTCCTCCGGCTTATCCGGGTGTATAGGCAGGCTCAAACTGCCTGAATCCAGAATAGGAAAACGGGACAAGACAGCCACACCATATTCTCCACCCTGATGATCAATCGCCTTTGAAAAAAAACAGGTCATACCCAGTAGCTCAGCCAGTCGTTTGGCCTGATGTACACCCTTACCGGATCGCTCGGTATTGACATCTATTTCCTGTAAAGCCACCAAATCGGGCTTCTGTTCTTTAATAACTCTCGCTATTGCCTCGATATCAATTTTGTCCCCTGCCGATGGTGGATTACAATGATGAACATTATAGGTCATCACGGTAAGCATTGTTTCACTTTTTTTTCGTTTCGATTTTATATTCTGCCCGTCAACAGAAATAGTCAAAAAGCAGAATAAGATCGTTACCGATTGGATAATTTTTTTCATTACACTTATTTAATTGTTTATTGCTTGTAAGTTTTTTAGACTTGAATCTATCACAAATATCGCATGAGATTAGAAAAGTTAATAGTAACCGTTTTGTTACTGTCTTTCGTTGGCAAAATAAATGCACAAACCGTGCCACAGGACGTAAAATCGTTTTCACTTGCCAACGGCATGAAGTTTCTGGTACTTGAAGATCACTCCATCCCAACGGCCAACATGTACCTGTTTTGGAAAGTGGGATCAAGAAATGAAGTTCATGGAATTACCGGCTTGTCGCATTTCTTTGAACACATGATGTTCAACGGATCAAAAAATTATGCTCCGAAGCAATTCGACCGGGTGATGGAGGCCAACGGCGGGTCCAACAACGCCTACACCACCGAAAACGTAACGGTGTATACCGATTGGTTTCAAAAGGATGCATTGGAACTTATCTTTAAACTCGAATCGGATCGCATCCAAAATCTGACGATAGACGCCAAAATGGTCGAAAGTGAAAGAGGTGTGGTACTCTCCGAACGCAGTACATCGCTGGAAAACAATAATTTCCAAGTTCTGAACGAACTCGTACAATCTACTTCTTTTCAGGAGCATCCCTATATGTTTCCCGTCATTGGGTTTGAATCAGATATAAAAAGCTGGACACAGCAGGATCTGGAAAATTATTTCAGAATAAACTACGCTCCGAATAATGCGACGGTTGTGATCGTTGGGGATGTAAATCTGTCGCAGGTACAAAAACTGGCTGACCAATACATGGCACCGATTCCATCAAGAGGTATTCAACCCAAGATCAGAACAGTAGAACCGCCGCAAAATGGAGAAAAGAGAGTCGTCACCTACAAGGACGTTACCACGCCAAACATTCTGATATCCTATCATACACCAGAAACAACAAACCGTGATTATTATGCGATAGATTTGCTTGGCAGCTTACTTACTTCCGGGAATTCTTCAAGACTTGTTAAATCCCTGGTGATGGATACCACTATCGCCTCGGAGGTTTTCACTTCATTTACTGAAAGTTTTGACCCATACCTTTTTAACATTTTCGCGGTGGCGGGTGAAGGGATCAGTGCAGTGGATCTTGAAAAGGCCATTTATAAAGAGATTGACAATATCACTGCCCATGGTGTAACCGCCAACGAGCTGCAGAAAGTAAAAAATCAAAAAGTCATCCAATTTTATCGTCAGTTGGAGACCATCAATGGAAAGGCTCAGAACCTGGGAACCTATGATTTGTTTTTCGGTGATTACAAAAAGATGTTTGAAGCACCGGAAAAATACCAGAATGTAACCGCGGAGGAAATTCAGCAGGTAGCTGCACGGTACTTTACTGAGCGAAACAGAACGGTTGGTTTCCTGCTACCCGAAACAAAATAAAATTTGTCATCATCAAAAAAATCAGTTCATGAAACGATGCATACTCCTGTTGTTTACCCTAATCATCCACACGAGCTCTCACGCACAACCCAGCTTTCAACTGCCCCCCTATGAGGAATTCAAACTGAAAAATGGCATTACCGTGTATCTCATGGAGCAGCATGAGGTGCCCTTAATTAATGTATCGGCGGTATTCGATGCAGGCTCAATAAATGACGGCAGCCGCTATGGCTTGGCCAGCCTGACAGCGGACGCGATGCTTTTTGGAACGCAAAAGTATTCCAAGGAGCAGATTGAAGAACGCATCGATTTTGCCGGAGCCAGCTTGGCCACCTACGCCGGCAAAGATGTGGGTGGGCTTTCGGCCTCATTCGCTGCAAAAGACCAGGATCAACTTTTGGACCTTATCCAACAGGTTCTTGTGTATCCCGTATTTAATTCAAAAGAGATTGCAAAACACAAACAGAGAACCCTTTTGCAGCTTTCACAACAAAAGGAAAGTCCACAATCTGTTATCGGTGCTTATTTCAATTCGTTCGTTTATCGGAACTTTCCCTACGCCAATCCAACGTTCGGAACAAAATCCACCATCGAATCCATCAGTGACGAAGAGATAACAGCCTTCTATAAAACCAACTATACAACAGGCAAAGCAGCCATTGCGGTCGTTGGTGATTTTAAAACGGCTGTAATGAAAAAGAAAATCACCGCTCTTTTTGAAGGCTGGAAAACCGCCGGACCAAGAATGGTTAAAAGGGTGGCTCCGGATCTGTCATTTGACAAAAGCCGTGTCCTGCTGGTCAATAAAGATGACGCCAAGGAAACAACCTTTTTGATTGGAGGAAAGGGAGTAGACTATCTTAATCCCGACTATGTGCCGATCCTGGTGATCAACACCATTTTGGGCGGGCGCTTTACGTCATGGCTCAATGACGCACTCCGGGTGAACTCAGGACTCACGTACGGGGCATTCAGCCAGTTTGCGAGAAATAAATACGCAGGAACGTTTAACATCACCACATTCACAAAGAAGGAAACTACGGTTCCCGCCATTGATATGGCTTTGGCCGTTCTGGACAGCCTTCATAAAACCGGAATTGACGAAACTACACTACTCTCTGCCAAAGCATATGTAAAAGGGGACTTCCCACCCAACTACGAGTCCGGCGGCGCATTGGCACATTTGCTTACGGATATGTATGCCTACAACTTTGATAAAAGCTTCATTAATACATTTCAAAAAAAGGTGGATGAGCTTACTGCATCGCGTGCAAGTGAGATTATCAGGAATTACTTCCCGTCAGAGCATCTCCAATTCGTAATGATAGGAAAGGCCAGTGAAATACGGGAGCAAGTAAAAAAATACGGTGAGATAAGTGAGAAACAAATTAAAGCAGACGGCTTTTAGCAGGATGGACAGGTAACTTTATCGCTGACGGCTCTTTATTTCTAAACGCCATTCTACTAACTGAGTTTTAATAAAACCGATTATGATCAGAACAAAACATCTATTGAACCTATTGATGGTTTTCCTTGTGAGCCAAAGCTTAATTTTTGCTCAAAAAGGGAAACCCGTTTATACGAACCCACTTGGGATACAGGCTTATACCTTTCGGGGAAGCTGGCCGCGCGGAATTGAGGCAACGCTGGACACCATCCAGAAGCTCGGAATCACCGAAATGGAAGGCGGCCCCATTCCAGGCATGTCTACTGAGGAGCTTCGCAAACAACTGGATAAGCGAAACATCAAGATGCCATCCATCGGAGCAGATTACACCGCGCTTGCCAAAAGTACTGACGAGACAATCAAAAACGCTAAAATACTGGGCGCGAGCTACGTGATGGTGGCTTCAATTCCTCATGACAGAAGTGGATTTACCCTTGAGAATGCAAAAAAAGCAGTGGAAGATTTCAACCGCTCAGGAAAGATCCTGAAAGAAAATGGCATCACGCTGACCTATCACAATCACGGATTTGAGTTTGTGCCCTACGAAGACGGTACGCTATTCGACTACCTGGTACAAAACACCAATCCGGAATACGTTTCCTTCGAGATGGATATTTTGTGGACTGCATTCCCAGGACAGGATCCTGTTAAGTTGTTGAACAAATACGGCAGCCGTTGGAAACTGATGCACCTGAAAGATCTCAAAAAGGGTGTTAAAGGTGACCTTTCGGGAGGCACCCCCAAAACAAACGACGTGGCTCTGGGGAAAGGGTCTATTGATATTGAAGGGGTGTTGAAAGCTGCCAAAAAGGCTGGCGTCAAACACTATTTCATAGAAGATGAGAGCCCATCCTATCTGAAACAAATTCCCGAAACCATCGCCTATATCAAAAGTCTTAAATATTAATTCGGGATTTTATCACAATGAGGTAGCTGAGGATCGTTATTAGTTTCCATTACCCATGGACGCATGACGATCCTCTTCGGTTTTATCCCATCCTGAACATATCGCAAAACTTATCGACAAACCACATCCATGAAAAATAAAATTACAAGACGCGAAGCGCTTATAGCAGGAGCCGCAATGTTCCCTGCGTTTTCACTGCTTGCCAGGCCGCCCATCAAAAAATACCACATTGGCGTTCAGTTGTATTCAGTACGGGAGGAGATGAAGAAGGATCCACTGGCTACACTTAAAAAGATATCCGAAATAGGCTACCGCGAAGTAGAACCTGCCAGCTACGTAAACCAGCAGATATACGGTTATTCGGCTTTTGAATTTCGGAAAATTCTGGACGACCTGGGTTTAAGCATGCCTACCTCACACACCGGTTTCAAAAAGGCACACTGGGACATTACCAGAAACGACATTACGGATGAGTACAAAAAAACACTTGAGGATGCGGTGGTGACGGGTCAAAAATTAATGATCGTTCCAAGTTTTGACTGGGACAAAAAAAATATTGATGAAGTAAAAAAGGGAATCGAGGCGTTTAACCGGATGGGTGAGATCGCATCTCAATCCGGACTTTTAATCGGTTTTCACAACCATCATCAGGAGTTTGAAGAGCGCATTGGAGAAGGATATCTTTACGATTTCATGCTCAAAGAATGGGATCCGAGGTATGTTGTCCAGCAACTCGATATTGCCAACATGTCTGTCGCCGGTGTAGATCCGATGGCCTTTCTACGTAAATATCCCAAGCACTATGAATCCATTCACGTCAAGGATTTTGACCCAAAAACAAAGCGCAGCACGCATTTGGGTGAAGGATCATTGAAAATGGATGAGATACTCACTTTCGCAAAAAAGAATACATCCATTCAGTACTGGGTGATCGAACAGGAAGATTACGGGACAAAAACGCCGCTGGAAGCTGTCGATTTTGACCTCCACCGTTTCAAAAAATACGGCTTTATATAGATGTAATGATTAAAACCCCATGGCTGCAGGGCTGCCCGACGAAACGTCAATCAGCCCTGCAGTATGTGCGTGCACCGATTACCAGCCGGGATTTTGTATCAACCCAGGCGTTCTCTGCAATTCGTCCTGCATGATCGGGAACAGGTAATGCCGTGGCGCCACGAAGACCCGGTTCTCAACAAAAAACCGTTTCATCTTGTATTTTTTTGCTCCGATAATGATCTTTCCTTCCGGGTCTTCGACTGGTTTCATTCCGTTGATCATACGCTGCGCTTTTGGATAAGGCCAGTAACTTTGAGAACGAAGATCGTTCGTCGCTCCTGCACTTTGCCATGCCTGCTCTTTTGCAAGCTCACCCGATGAGCTGGGTTCGAGATAGAGCCTGAAAGTCCATATCCGGTTGTTCTCATAAAATAGCTCTACCCTCCGCTCACGTTGAATGTATTCGTTCATGAGTGCTTTATTGGCCATGGCAGCTGGAGGCAAAGGCGCCATGAAAGAGCGTTTTCTTACCTGGTTCAACATTTCATAGATTTCAGCATTCGGTCCGGTCGACTCATTCACCGCTTCACAATAGATGTAAATAAATTCCGGTAAACGCCAGATGGGCGGTGCACTGATGTCAAAACTCTTATCCCGGTTCCACGACTCTTTAAAAAATTTCCTTAGGAAGTAACCCGTTGTGGTAGAGTTGGATGCACCTATTTTATCCGCACCTTCCGCTATGTTGATCTGTTTTCCTTTGAAAGTTGAACCGTGGTACATAATGTCCCTGTAGAACCTTGGATCCCGTTTTACACTTTCAAACGGATTTTCGTCGTCATAGCCATCTTTTTTGGCATTTGTGTGGTAAACAGGATAGCCGTACCCATCCTTAGAGATATATTCGTATTCGTCCACCTGTTCCTGTACCGGCATTTGGCGGGAACTCCCACCCCATGTCGGTGGATAAATATCACCTTGCCAGGCTTGGTTTTTATCTTTCGTAACCATAAACACCGATTCCTTAAGGTAGGCATCCATGCTGTAATACATATCCCACAACCGGGCATAAACCTTCGAGTTGTTATTATTGACCCCTGCATCGTCTTTGAAATCCGTAGCATCATGGCCCAAATACAAGCTGTATCGCTGCTGTCCGTCGGCCTTAAAGTCGATCACGGCTTTGGCAGCGTCCCTTGCCTTGACCCATCTGGCCGGGTTACTTGCATATTCGGCTTTAAACTGGCGCGTATCATTGGGCAACTGCCCTCCATTCCAAAGTGGCGTGGCGGCCATCCAGCTCACGATGGCTTTTAGACCAAGGCAGGCTCCCTTATCAATTCTACCAAAGTCCGACCCGCCCCAGGTTGCAGGTACCCGTGCCATCGCTGAGTCACAATCCTGTTCGATCTTGGCAACAATAGCGTGAAAAGACTCCTGCTTGAATTCCATCGGGTCTTTGGCTCCAATCGTTCTGTTAAGGTACACGATTTCGCCATACATCCTGGCCGTCAGATAGTGCAGGTAGGCCCTCATGAAATAAGTTTCACCAATTCTTTTCTCAAGATCTCCTGCCTGTAAAGGGTTGTCGGGTGTATTGTATTTTTTTATACCCTCAAGAATCACATTGGCTTTTCTGATTTTGGTATACAAATCCCACCAGTACTGACCAGTACTACTCCGATCGGGCATTGCAATTGAGCTCCAATCGCCGGAGTTGAATTTATTGGTAAGGCTACCTTCGGCAGTCGAGCCTTCGGCCTCATCCGTTACCGGCGCGCTTGAAAAGTGATTAAAAAACACCAAAGGTCGGTTAGCGCCTTTTATATTGGCGTAAAGATCCGTAACCAGCTGATTGGTTTTGTTATACCGGGTAAAAACCTGAGATTCATCGATTTTGTCGTCCGGTTTTCTATCCAGATAATCTTCACTACATCCCAAAACGAGGGCCCCTAAGATCAGAATTGTTAAACGGGTATATCTATATGACAAACTTGTAATTAATTTCATTTCGAAAAAATTTAAAAGGTAAGATCTAGACCAAAGTTGATGACTTTCTGAATCGGGTACCAATCTCCGGCACCTTCCCTTGTTTCAGGATCCATATCCACGTTTTTCAGCCCATCCCAGGTAAGCAAATTCATGCCTTGTGCATAGAAGCGTAATTGCTTAATACCAATTCTGCTGATCAACCGGGTAGGCAGGTTGTAACCAAGTTCGACCGTTTTTAACCGGATGTATTTTGCATCATATAGGAACAATCCACTGTTAAGATTCTTGTTATTGCTATGATCTCCAAAATGTAAGGCGGGATAAGTGGCCGTCGATGCGGTTTCGGGTGTCCATCTATTGAGGTGCATCGGCTTAACTTTTCCGTATTTATCCTGAGAAAACAGCGGGAAATCATACACCGCAGCACCAGACAACTGCATGGAGGTACGGGTGGCTCCCTGAAACATCGTGCTAAAATCGAATCCTTTGTATCGAAGAGTGATCGGGATCCCAAACATCATCTCCGGGTTACGCGGATTTCCCATCACAGTACGATCGCCCAGGTCGTCTATTTTACCATCCCCGTTCAGGTCTTTGTAAACCACATCACCAGGCCGCACCGTACCCCAGGGCTGGAATCCAGCTCCCGAATTCATCGCATTCAACTGGTTAGCTTCCTCCTGATTCTGAATAAAATGATCAACAACGTAATTGAAATGTTCATCAATTCTTTTGCCCGTTCCTGCCCTGCCAGCATATTTATACGGAATCTCGTTCATGAATATTACCTTATTTCTGGCATAGGTAAAATTAGGACGTACTGTGTAACTGAAATGCTTACCAATTTGCCCGGTCCAGCCCACCTCGAAATCAATTCCTTTGTTATCGACGATACCCGAGTTCAGGTAGGGTGCATCTTTCCCGACGATGTCAGGGAACCCCAGCTTTGTTCCACCACCAAGATCCGTGATAATATCATATCGGTGCTCTGCAAAAAGATCAACCACAAAAGTTAACTTCTTGAACAAAGTAGCATCGATACCGATGTTTGTTTTTCGTGCCTTTTCCCAGGTGAGGTTCACATTAGCCAAATCCCCTTCTGCTGCTCCTCCACCAGCACCCGAACCGAAATTATCGATACCAAAGCTGTAATCGCTTCCGCCACCGTAATATTGCAGGTAAATAAACCGTCGGCTATTAGGCACCTTATCACTTCCTACCAGCCCCACGGAGCCTCTGATCTTCAGACTATTCAGCCAGTTCTGGGTTGTTTTCATGAAGTTTTCCCTGGTCACTACCCAACCCGCCGAGACGGCCGGAAAGAATCCATATCTTCTGCCCTTCGCAAAGTTTTCTGAACCGTTGTAAGCTGCATTTAGCTCAAACAAATATCTGTCATCAAAACCATAAGTAAGACGACCCGTAACACCCTGGTAGCTGTATGGGACCTGAATGTTATCGGCGTTATCCGCATTTTTCTCAACCCTGATCCTCCTCGAACGGTTACCCAGTATCATACCCGTTACGGCGTGTAAACCAAAATTCCTGGTATAGTCCAGCTTTACCTGTGTATACGCCCGGCTCTCACTGGGATTGAAAGTAAGTTTGTTGCCGAGGGTCTGATCGATGTTAAATTTGTTACCGGTTTTATATGCGCCTTCATAATGCCCTGGTTCACGATAAACATCACTTCCCACTACCGGCACAAAGGTGGCGTAGCTCGGATATTCCCGATAGCCCTCCGAATAGGTATTGACCTTCCTGACGATCCAATTCCCTTCTGAGGCATCGTACGAGAATAAGCCTTCTATATTTAATCCCTCCGTAATAAAATCCAGCCGGTGCCCAAGTGAAAACGATCCGTTGAGATAGGTATTTTTTTCCTGCTGAAAACCCGAGCGACTCAGCTCACCGAGCATGTTAAAACGGTATATCTGATCGCCGTAAAGGGCCCCTAGCGGATTATTCTGAAAATAGGTTTGATTAGCTGCATTATCGTTCTGCTCTACGACAATTGGCAGATACGATGGCTGTGTGTTTGCCAGTTCCACCACACGTGCAGCCGAAGTTCCAGGTGCCATCCGGTCGGTAATGCGAGCTCCAAGGTCGAGTTTTGCATAAAAATGCTTGGTGATATCTATATCGATGTTGGACCTGAAATTGTACCGTTTGAAAACTGCCTGTGAGTTGTAGTTACTCAGTTCGGTGTGTTTATAATTGCCATCCTGTTGAAAAAGGTTGGCCAATACAAAATATCTTGCCCTTTCGGAACCACCATTTATCGAAATACTATAATCCTGCTGTGCCCCTGGTTTGAAAGCATAATCAAAATAATTCCAGTTATAGCCCAGACCATCGGAATTATCACCCTTTGCCTTTTTGAAATTGTCGATTGCCGTCTGTGAAAAAAGGTTTAGCGTGTTGGGATCGGCTTGAGGACTGTCGTTTCTGCGCGCCTCATTATACAGTTCGGCATATTCTGCCGAGCCCAGGTAAGTTGGAAACTTAACAGGCTGGTTCACACCATAAGAAGCCTTAAAATTGACAATCGCCTTGTCGCTCGCTTTTCCCCTTTTGGTTGTGATCAGAATTACACCATTAGCGCCTCTCACACCATAAGGCGCTGTAGCAGAAGCATCTTTTAAAATGGTAAATGTTTCAATCTCCGCGGGCGCCAGATAATCCATGCTCCTTTCCAGTCCGTCGATGATCACAATCGGAGACTTGTCACCATAGGTACCCATTCCCCGAATAAAGATGTCACTTTTGTCTACTCCGGGCTCACCACCGCTAAATTGATTGGCCATAAGCCCAGGCAACCTTCCGGCCAGAGCGTTGGTTAGGTTGGCAGTGGGGCTTTGCCTCAGATCTTCCGTTGTGATGGTGGCTATGGCGCCCGTAATGGTTGCCTTTTTCTGAGAACCAAAACCTACGATTACGATTTCATTCAAGCCGGCTACATCTTCAGGCAATTCAATGCTCAGTACCGTCTGGGCGTCTACCACGACTTCCTTGGTAAGGTAGCCTATAAAACTCACTACAATGATATTGCCTTTGTCCGCCTCAATGGAGAATTTCCCATTCACATCCGATGAAGTTCCGATTTCAGTGCCTTTTACAACAATCGTTGCACCAGGCAGGGCTAAGCCCCGACTGTCTTTTACTGTTCCGGAAATCTCCCTTATCACGGTTTCCTTCGGCAGCACAGGTTCGTCCGGAAATTTGATTGATTCTGTGGGTGTTCTCCCTTTTTCCTGCTTAAATATTGCGATTTGACGTCCAATAATTTTATACGCCAGATCTGAACCTTTGAGTGCCTTGTTAAGCACCGTTGGGATTGTTTCGTTCTTTAGATTAAGCGTCAGATCATAGCGATCATTTCCATTGAAAAGATTGTCCTTGTAAAATATACGATAATCCGTTTGGTGTTCGATCTGATTGAAAAGTGCAGGGAGACTGCCGTTTCGGATTTTCACATCTATGCGATTTTTCTGAGAATAGCTTGTCGCGTGAACCCCCATCATTCCCACACACAACAGTAGAACTGTTATCCTCATAATGCGTATCAGTTTTTGTAGGCAAAATGCTTTCAAAGGGCAATACCCCGAATGGTCAAATTTTTTCATAAATTTGAATTGACTTTTGTGAATACAATGGTTAAAAAATTCCACTTGCTTGCCGGCAAGTGCCTGTTTTGCGGAAGACGTTACAGCGTCTTCCGTTTTTTATTGAGTTTGGATACCTTTTTCTAGAATAAACCTCCTTCCTGTTTTGTGATAAGTTAATGATGTCGTGGTTGCTATGATCTCAATTACATGCTCGATGTTTTCCTGAAGATCTAGTTTACCGGAGAATTTTTCATCCGCGAGCCCCTCCTCTTTAAGCGATAAATCGTATCGGTAGTATCTGGAAAGTTTTTTAAGTATACCATCAAGTGGGGCACTTTTGAGGATCAGGTAGCCATCTTTCCAGGAAATATATTGTTCAACATCCACCTTATCGATAGACACGCGGTTAGCAGCAGGATCATAGACGGCTCTTGTCCCAGGAACCATAATATTTTTCTTACCACCAAAGATTGCAGCCTTGTCCGTTACAAGTTCAATACTCCCTCTGGTCAGTACTGCATAATTTTGGTGGTCATCGTCATAGGAGCTTATATCAAACTCAGTCCCAAGAACTTTCACATTCATGTTGTTTGTACGAACATAAAATGGACTCGACTCATCATGCGAAACCGAAAAATATGCCTGTCCCTCAAGAAAGACCTCTCTTTTACCCGCACTAAATTGGGAGGGATATACAAGCTTTGAACCTGAATTGACCCAGATCCTGGTTCCATCCGACAAGGTGATGGTGCTCCTTTTCCCGTAAGGGACGACAAGCGTGCTCCATGCTCCCTGCCCCGCTACCTGATCCTTTTTCACTATAGTCAGAGAGTCGATCTGTATGTCTCCATTTTTGTAAATGACCTCAGAATTATCCTTTTTCAGATTAATTTTCCGCTTATCAGCCAACAGTAGCTGCGTATCCGAAGAGGAAAATGACACTTCCTCTGCCAGATTTTTCATGGCTTCTTCTTCTGAATCTTTTTGAGATAAATAATATCCGGAAAATGTGATTAGCAACAATACAGCTGCTGCAGCAGCGAACCACCATGCGCCGCCAAATGATTTCCCGATGCCAACACTCTTCCCGGACTTGAGGCTATTGCCAACCCTCGACCATAGCTCCATCTTTTCCGGGTCTGGCAGTGCTTCCTTATCGAGATAGTTAAAAAGTATTCTTGCTCTATCCGCAATTTGCGCTTCCTCATTAGTAAGGTCGACGCGATTAGTACCATCCTTGTCGGCGTATTTGTCCTTTGCTTCTTCTTCCATCTCTGACTTGATTTCAGATACAAGAGAAGAAACTCAAAAGTTTATAGACTTCTAAACCGATTTATTTTAACAAAAAGAAGAAAAAAAATTAAACCCAGATCAGAAGAAGCAGGTAAGAAACATCGAGTTTAGTTCGAAGATGTTTAATTGCACGATAAATGAATGTTCGGCAGGTAGGTACTGAAATATGCATCATAGCTGCTATTTCGTCATACTCCAGATCATGATTGAACCGTAGGTATAGAATTTCGCGTTGCCGGTCAGGCAGTTTATTTATTTCCACAGACAGCGCAAGGAGCATTTCCCGCTGATTTTCGTCAGTGATAATATCATCTTCAATACTAAATGTAAATGTCTGTACCTGCATAGATTCGTCCGTAACGAGCCAATCAATCTGCAATAAGTTGGATTTTCGGTTGGCTACCTGAATTTTTCTTCGAAGCGATTTGAGCAGATAAAATTTCACATTAACATCCTTGGCGAGCCCCGAGCGGTAATTGTGCAAGTCAATAAAAAGATCATGAATACAGTCTTTGATCAGATCGGTGTCATGAGAATAACGCATACCGAACGCGTAAAGAATATCCACGTAACGATCGTACAAGTCGCTGAAAGCGGCCTGACTTCCCGATATAAACGCTCTCCATAGATCATGATCCAGCTCAAAACGCGTTGTACCGGATTGTTGGTTTGAAAAACTTTTATCCTTAGACATCACCAAATCTATACATCAAACAATACGCCTAACATTAATCAGGAGGATTTGTTGTTGCAATATTACACTTTATGGCATGATTTACCCTAAAATGCAAAATGTGATTTGGGCTGTTCCGACCAGCTATCCTGGGTTCCTGAAAGAACCTCAAACGCAAATCTTCGTTTCTGTTTGTTGCAGGAACACGAGATTGTTTTATAATTTGCAAAAAAATAAGATCATGGAACCAGCACTATTAAATGAAGTCCCGTCACTTGATTTGGCCGATTTCACCTCAGGCGATCAGGAACGGAAGGGAAAATTTGTTGCAGATTTGGGTTCTGCCTTCACCAACATTGGCTTTGTAGCCATTAAAAACCATGGATTAAGCGACGACTTACGTATCAGACTGTACGAATCAGTTCAAAGTTTTTTTACTTTACCGGAAGCTGAAAAGAAAAAATATGAGTTTCCTGAACTTTCGGGGCAGCGCGGTTATATCGGCAAGGGCAAAGAAACCGCCAAGGGTTTTAAAGTTGCCGACTTAAAGGAATTTTACCATGTGGGACAACCTGAGCCTATCGGCAACATGCCCTCCAACGTGTTTCCAGCCGAGCTTCCTGAATTTAAGGAATATACCCTTGAAGTATACAGGACTTTTGAAAATGCGGGAAAAACACTGCTTAGGGCTATTGCCATTTACCTGCAATTACCCGAGGACTACTTCGAAGAGAAGGTAAAAAATGGGGATAGCCTTTTACGCGCCTTGCATTATTTCCCCATCGAAAATCCCGAACTGGTTCCTGAAGGAGCGGTAAGGGCAGCTGCACACGGTGATATCAACCTGATCACGCTATTGATGGGTGCCAGTGCCGAAGGCCTGGAGGTGCTTCGCCGCGATGGTGCCTGGATTGCAATCACAGCCCTACCCGACCAGATTGTGGTAAACGTGGGTGATATGCTTGACCGGCTTACCAATCACAAATTAAAATCCACAATACACCGGGTGGTAAATCCGCCGCGAGAAAAAATGGGCACCTCACGTTATTCTATTCCGTTCTTTATGCATCCGCGCGCAGACATGGATCTGACGAGTCTGGACAGCTGTGTAAGTGCCGAGTATCCCAAGCTCTACACCAACATGACCGCCGGGGAATTCCTGGATGAACGGTTGCGAGAGCTCGGTTTAAAGAAATAAATCGCTGTTAGAAAAGCGGGAAACCAGCTCCTCTAACGAACTCAATATTTTGATTATCAGAATATTATCTGCTTAACGAAAGCCAAAAAATAGTGTTCCCCTAACTACCAACTAAATTCCGTACATCTTTTATCAGACAACCATTGTCCAACCCAATCCGGCGCTTTCGGTATATGATCTATCTGTTGGATATTCTTCTTTTGTCGTTTACGGCATTTGGAGGGCCACAGGTGCATTTGATGATGATGATCGAGAGATTAGTCAAGAAAAGACGATATCTTACTGAGGAAGAACTTTTGGAATTGCAAGCCCTTTGTCAGGTTTTACCCGGACCAAGTTCTACCCAAACCATTACGGCCATAAGCCTGAAAATTGGCGGACAACCCCTGGCCTATCTCGGGCTGCTGGTTTGGTCGCTGCCGGCTATGATCATGATGTCATTCGCAGCTATCGGTATTCATTATCTTGAGCGCCGGCAAATCTCTCTTTCCTTCACCCGCTTTGTAGGCCCCATGGCGGTGGCGTTTTTGATTTCCGGTGCGTATAGAATTGCCAGGAAAGTCATTCACAATGTACAGGACTGGACCTTCCTGCTAATCTCCATCGTACTGGTATACTTCTACCCCTCTCCCTATATGACCCCCGTTCTGATCGTATCAGGAGGTATTGCCGCTTCGTATTTAAACTTTGGGAAACAGGAAAAAATGGTACGCGAGCCACTAAAAATAAAATGGCGCCCCATCATTTTCTGGATTTCGGTGCTGATCTCTGCGGCGGTGGTGGGCGGAGTGACCAAATCTTTACCAGTCCGATTATTCGAAAACTTTTACCGTAACGGAAGTCTGGTATTTGGTGGCGGTCAGGTTCTTATTCCTATATTGTACAATGAGTTTGTGGAGTTTAAGCATTATCTCACCCCTCAGGAATTTTTGTCGGGAATGGCTTTAACTCAGATTGTCCCAGGACCCGTATTTTCCATTGCTACGTTCGTTGGGAGTATGTCGATGCAGTCGGCAGGCGTGTCCGGTCAGTTACTGGGCGGCTTTGTGGCTACCGCTGGTATATTTTTACCGGGGACATTTTTTATCTTTTTCGCCTATCCTTTCTGGGATCAGCTCCGAAAATACAGAGGGATTCGTGCTTCATTGAACGGAATCCATGCAGTGAGCTGCGGCCTCACCATAGCCGCTGCCATTTCCATGTTTGAACCCATGACGAACAGTTTACAGCCTGTGCTCACGGTGCTGGGTACATTAGTCATGCTCACATTCACCAAAATCCCTTCCTACATTATCATTCTTGGTGGCCTGATACTCGGCCTGTTTGTATAGCAAAACAAGCGTCATTTGCTTTATTCCTTATGTTTTTCAAACTTTGGCACGTTGTTCCCATGACCTGCCAATTACATGAAAAAATCCTTATTAATCTTTGTTTTAAGTCTTTTCTTATTCAAATCTCCGTTTTCTTTTGCGCAAAGTAATCCTACTCCGGCATTTCTTCATCAAAATAAGCAATGGGTCGATTCTGTGTTCGCCACGCTCACTCCAGATGAACGAATCGCTCAGCTAATCATGGCAGCTGCGGTTTCTGATGTCAAAAGGGCAGTAATTGACCCCAAAACCAGTAACCCCGCTTTCGTTGAAAAACTGATCAGAGAGAATAAAATTGGTGGAGTTGTTTTTTTTCAGGGTGGACCAATTCCGCAGGCACAGGTAACCAATCATTTTCAATCCATTTCCAAAGTACCTTTACTCATTGCCATGGATGCGGAGTTCGGGCTGGCTATGCGCATTGACAGTACGGTCCGCTATCCCTATCAAATGACCCTGGGGGCTATTCCGGGAAACAACGATCTTATTTACGACATGGGGGCCCAACTCGCCCGTCAGGCACGGCGACTGGGCGTTCACATAAACTTTGCACCCGTTGCAGATATCAATAACAATCCAGGCAATCCCGTTATCAGTTTTCGATCCTTTGGTGAAAATAAATATAAGGTTGCTGAGAAGGCTGTGGCCTACATGAAAGGAATGCAAGAGAACGGGCTGCTAACCTCTGCCAAACATTTTCCGGGCCACGGAGATACCGGGACCGATTCCCACTACGACCTTCCCTTAATCGCACACAATACGGACAGGCTGGATTCCCTGGAACTGTATCCATTCCGGGAGCTGATCTCAAATGGGCTCAGTGGAATGATGATTGCGCACCTGAGTATTCCCGCATTGGACAACACACCCAATCTGCCATCTACGCTTTCCAAGCCCATTGTATCGGATCTTTTGCGCAATAAATTAGGATTTCGGGGGCTGGTGTATTCGGATGCCATGAATATGAAAGGGGTAACCAAATTTTTTCCAGATGGAAAAGCGGATGCACTGGGGCTTGAAGCCGGAATGGACCTGCTCGAATTCACAGAAGATGTGACCAAATCCATTGCTGAAATTAAAAAAAGCATCGCCGAAGGAAAAATCACACAGGCCGAAATTGACTTCCGCTGTAAAAAAGTCCTGGCTGCCAAGGCATGGGTGGGTCTTAATCATTATCGGCCCATTGAGCTAAACAACTTGTATAAGGACCTGAATCCCAAGGAAGCAGAACTGAGCAACCGCCTGCTGACTGAAAAAGCATTGACGGTTCTTAAAAATAACAACAACACCCTTCCGCTCCGTGAACTGGATACGCTAAAAATCGCTTCCGTTTCAATCGGCGTTGATAGTATCACCACCTTCCAGAAAACGCTGGAACTATATACAACAGTTGATCATTTCACTGTCCCTGCGAAACCAACCGATGCCCAGATGGCAGAACTACGTTCTAAATTAAGCAGCTATAATTTATTATTGGTGGGCATGCATCTAAGTAGCATTTCTCCGCGTGGAAATTATGGCCTTACCGACCAGATGAATGCGGTTTTGAGAGAATTGATTGCGACAAACAAAGCAGTAGTATCCGTTTTTGGGAATCCCTATGCATTGAACAAAATTGAAAATGCAGCAGGTGCCAAAGCCCTGATCATGGCCTATCAGCTGACGCCCTATACACAGGATCTTTCGGCTCAGCTCATTTTCGGCGCTATACCAGCCCTGGGAAAATTACCCGTAACGGTAAACAAGGATTTCCAGTACAACGCAGGGATTCAAACACCCGCCATCGGCCGCTTGAAATATACAATTCCGGAGGAAGTAGGGTTGAATTCAGATTTGATCACTTTTAAAATCGACTCCATTGCCAACATGGCCGTAAACCAGAAAGCAACCCCAGGTTGCATCGTTCAGCTTGCGAAAGATGGAAAAGTATTTTTCAGGAAGGCCTACGGTAAACATACGTACGAAGGCCCGGAAGTTGTGAAACTCAATGATCTGTACGACCTCGCATCGGTTACCAAGCTTACGGCGTCCACACTGGCACTGATGAGCCTTTACGATGAAAAGAAGTTTGATCTGGATGCGAGCATGAAGGATTACCTGCCCGATTTCGCGAAGTCCAACAAGGCCGACCTGAACTGGCGAAAGGTGCTAACCCATAGTGCAGGATTAAAGGCTTGGATCCAGTTCTGGCGGGAAGCCCGTAACCCCGACGGAAGCTGGAAGAAAAAAACTTTCAGCACCAAAAAATCGGCCAGATATCCGATATCCGTAGTGGGAGACAGCCTGTTTATCCACAAAAATTATGCGAAAACGATATTCAAGTCGATCAAAGATTCCCCGCTTAACCCGGAGCAAGGCTATGTATACAGTGATCTCTCCTTTATACTTTATCCCCAAATTGTAAAGCACTTGTCCGGAGAGGATTTTGAAACCTATCTAAAAAATCACTACTACCGAAAGTTGGGTGCTAATACTTTGACTTTCAACCCAAAGCGCTTTTACTCACTCAACGATATTGTTCCCACAGAAAGGGATACATTTTTCCGTCAGACTCAGCTTCATGGTCAGGTGCACGACGAGGGGGCAGCGATGTTGGGAGGGCTTAGTGGCCACGCCGGTCTTTTTGGAGATGCCAATGACGTGATGAAAGTATGGCAGATGTACCTCCAGAATGGCTATTATGGGGGCGAGCAGCTATTGAGCAAAGATGCTCTGTTTGAGTTCACGAAATACCAGTTTCCCGAATTAGGCAGTCGCAGGGGACTTGGATTTGACAAGCCCTCTTTCAAATATACCGGCAACAGCCCGAGATATGCGAGCCCCTCCAGCTTTGGCCATACCGGTTACACCGGGATCATGACCTGGGCCGATCCGGCCTGGAAGCTTAGCTATGTCTTCTTATCCAACCGGGTTTACCCAACCAGAGAAAATAACAAAATCTCCCAAATGAGTATACGTACAGCCATTATGGATGTGGTATACCTGGCGCTTATGAACAAATAATGTAGCAAAGCCACTTTTACTGAACCATCTATTTCACCCTGTATTTCAGGAGTAAACCGACCATGTTTTATTATTTATGAGATCATTTATGTTCATATTGATCGCTTTGTTTTCGATCAACGCATTTGCCCAGCCCGCTTATCCCAGCGAAAAAAATTTAGCGCGGCACATCCGTTACCTGGCTTCTGACAAAATGAAGGGACGGGGTACGGGAAGCGAGGAAAATGTGAAAGCCGGGAAGTATGTTGCGAAAACATTTAGGAAGTTGGGTCTGACCCCGTTGGGAACGGATGGATTCTTCCAGGATTTCACTGCCAAAGTGAGACGGGTGGTGGTTCCCGACAGTCTGCGGCCTGCCCGAAACGTAATCGGATTTCTGGACAATGGTGCCGAAAACACCGTCGTCATCGGTGCACATTTTGACCACCTGGGCATGGGACGCCAAGGAAGTTCCAAGGCCGATAAGCCAGAAGGTCAAATCCACAATGGCGCAGACGACAATGCCTCGGGTGTGGCAGGATTACTGGAACTGGCTCGTTACTTCTCACAAAACAAGGAAAAAGAAGCCTACAATTTCCTTTTTATCGGCTTTGGGGCTGAAGAGCTGGGATTACAAGGTTCCCGGCATTTTGTCAACAACCCCACGCTGGCACTAGCGAAAATCAATTTTATGTCCAACATGGATATGATCGGACGCTACGACCCGGGGCGGGGTGTGGGCATTGGTGGCTTTGGAACGAGTGACAAATGGCCGGAAATTTTCAAGGATGTAAAGTCGGACATCAAATTTTTTACGGACCGTGCAGGTAGCGGAGGATCGGACCACGGCTCATTTTATGCCAAACAAATACCCGTTCTGTTTTTTCATACGGGCGGCCACGACGATTACCATAAGCCCGGCGATGATTATGAAAAGATCAATTACAAAGGAGAAAAGGGAATTTTGGTGCTTCAAATTCAATTGATCGAGAAGGCCATGCAACTTCCTAAACTGCAATTCACTGAGGTGAAATAAATCATAGCCGTTGAAGGTTACAGCACATTGATTGACCTTCCTGCGGTTGACATTACGAATAAATAATGTGTTTACACAGACAAAGTTTTTAAATATTCGAAAAAAACGGCCTGACAATCCCCAATCGCAGATTTTATTTATTTGCGAATAAATCATGAAAAATTCCAGTGCCAACTTATTTTAATCGAAGATATTTTTAATACCTTGGTGTAATTTAAAACCTTTTCCCAACCTCATGACACTACCCATATACCAGATAGACGCTTTCACAGATCATCTTTTTTCAGGAAACCCTGCTGCAGTTGTGCCTTTGGAAAGCTGGATTTCGGATGAGGCGATGTTACAAATTGCTGCGGAAAATAATCTGGCGGAAACGGCATTCTACATACCCACAGAAAATGCTTTCCATATCAGGTGGTTTACTCCTACGATAGAAGTGGATCTATGCGGCCATGCCACTCTTGCAGCGGCTTACGTCATTTTTAAGATCCTGAATTATGAAGGTGATTCCATCACGTTCCAATCGCGCAGCGGTGATCTGGTCGTAAAGTCCGATGGGGATTGGCTCACACTTAACTTCCCGGTAGACGTTTACCACGTTGCCGTACCGCCTCCGGCATTGGTTGAAAGCTTGAGCACAACAATCATGTTAGAGGTGCATAAAGGTAAAACCGATTATATGGTGGTGCTGGATTCGGAGGAGGAAGTGGCAAATCTCGAATTTGATATCATTGTACTCTCCACCATCCCTGCCAGAGGAATAATCGTGACAGCGCCGGGTAATGATGTCGATTTTGTATCCAGGTTTTTTGCACCGCAATCAGGTATTGACGAAGATCCGGTAACCGGTTCAGCACATACCACGCTGATACCCTACTGGGCGGAGAAACTTTCAAAAACAAAATTAACAGCCAGGCAACTTTCGAAGCGCGGCGGATATCTGCAGTGCGAACTCGATGGTGAGCGGGTAAATATTGGTGGTCAGGCGAGGTTGTATCTCCGTGGTGAGATAGATACCGAGTAAAAACTTAGCTGACTACTTGAACTGAAAAGCACAATCCCAGGAATTCAATTCTATGGATTGTGCTTTTTCGTATACGGCATTCAAAGATCCCTAAGCTATCTTTTGCCGGATAATTTCACCCTCTGCCCCATATACAACCCTACCAGAACCAGAAGCGTCCCGAAAACCGTGTAACTGGTTATCGGCTCACCCATAAGCCACCACGCAAAAAAGAATCCGAACAATGGACAAAGAAATAGCCACATGGAAGCACGAACGGTATCGATTCGCAATAAATAAAACCAACAGATCAATCCCACAATGGATACGGCCAAACTTAACCACAACGCCGACATCCAGAAACGAGCATCCAAGTTCATACTGGAAAAATCACTCGTCAAAAGTGTAATTGGTAACAAAAATATTCCTCCCAACATAACCTGCCACCCATTGATCAGCAAATTGGATAGCTTCCATTGAATTGAAGCGTAGTATACACTCGCAGCAGAAACTATTATCATACTAAGAATCAATAGAACCACTCCAAAAGTGGTAGTATGGCTACCTTTTAGCAGCGGATAGGTCGCTATGGCTATTCCGGACATTCCTAAAACAATCGCCATCCAATCGGCTCGCACCGGTCGCCTGCCCAACCACAATGCAGAGAGTAAAACAATAATCAAAGGGTTAGTGGAAACAGCTAAACTGCCGATTCCGGCGGCGGTATATTTCATCGCGTACACGTACAGGCCCAGGTACAGCGTTGTATTCAAAAAACCAAACAATGCAAGCTGACCAAATTCTGATTTCCTTGGCAAACGGAAGGAGTCATCCTTACCAAATAAGTATGAAAATAACAGTAGCAGGATGCCCGCAATAAAAAAACGCACATTGGCCAGTATCAGAGGCGGAGCAGATTCAACACCAAATTTTGTCGCTACCGATGCAGAAGCCCACAAAATGGAAAACAACAAACCGGTTAAAATATTTTTCACACTAATAAAGAAATACCATTCAAAAATACAGCAACGTTTTCATCATCGCCCTTTGTTTTTTATATTTTTGAAGATGAATTCTAAAATTAGTGTAAAATTCCTGCAGGTAATTATCTTATTCGCCTTATCTGCTCCCTTATTTGCCCAGACCCAGTGGACCTATGACTTTAACAAGGGTTTGCTTCCAATCGAAAATGGCGGAATTCCTCTTAAGATACTCGGTAAGAAAGGAGAATTTATCAAAGAAGTAGTTCCTGGCAGTGGCACCAACGGCGTCCCCGAAATGATCCGCACGGTATATAAATTTGAGAATAACAATGGGCTGCAATTTGAAAATGCGCTGGCCAACGGATTTCTGAATAAATCTTTTACGATTGAAATCTATTTCAAATTTGACACACTTGGTAGTTGGAAACGCGTTATCGACTTCAAAAATCGCAAAAGTGATTATGGAAGCTATATATATGATGGCAAGCTAAACTTCTATGATTACGCAGTGGGTGAGAAAGCGCCCGTACGTGCGGGTCAGTACATACATTATGTTCTTTCTCGTGACTGGGACACTAAAATGATCAAAATGTATGTCAATGGCCAGTCCAAGCTCGAATTCAAAGACCCGGGTGTGGAAGGCATGCTCGATACGGACCAGGTACTGAATTTTTTTCAAGACGATCTGATTGCCAACCACGAATCAAGCGCTGGCTCTGTGGCACTTATCCGGCTCTATGACCGCGTCATGAATCCTGTTTTTATCCGAAGAAGCTATCAAACCATCAGCAGACTAAATGTACCGTCGGAAGAACCTGAAGAAAAAATAACCGAAGAGCCCGTCACGATAAAAGAAGCACCTGCTGCCAAAAAAGAAAAACTTGTGCAGGTCTCTGGCCGGGTTTACGACGGTGCAACCCTCAGTCCGGCCCATGCGGAACTATCGGTTAGCAAGTCGGCCAATGACTCACTGATACTAAAAACCAAAACAGAAAATGGAGCCTATATTCTCAATCTGCCCCCCGAACAATCCTATAAGATTCTGGTAGAAGCAGAGGGATACCAGCCTCGTGTGATGACTTTGAAAACCAAAAACTATTCTGAGGATCTGAAAGCGCTGGTTCGATTAACCAAGGAAAACTTTGAATCTCCCTTGCTCGACATTTTTTTCAACCAAAGCAATGAAGCGCTTGATAACGAGGCCAAAACAGCATTGGACTCCATGGTAGCTTATTTCCAGAAAAGGCAGTATCTGAAAATCATTTTGAAAGGCCACACAGACAACCTGGGCAATTTTGATAAAAACCTCGCATTATCATCTGCCAGAGTGGCCGCCGTAAAGAACTATCTGACAGAGAAAGGGATACCAGCCAATCGGATAGAAGGTGCCGGGTATGGATCCGCACGACCGAGCCAGTTTAACTTATCAGAAGAACAGAGGCGTAAAAACCGGAGGGTTGAAATATGGGCCGAGCCCATAAAAAGATAAAGCCATCTCATCAAGATGGCTTTATACTGACTATTCCTAAACCCTTAACCTTTTCTTATCTTTATTATCATATCCTGGCAACTTCCTAATTTAGTTTTTCAGTCGCCGTAAGGTGCAATTATTTTAATATCTAATTTTTATTTAATCAAAGCGATGTAGTATTTACACTTAACAACATTTCGTCAGATAACTACCTCTCTACCATCCACTAACCCTGACCAAACAACCGAAAATTTAATTTTTCAGTTCGCCTTATATTAATCTAAGACTCCACTTGACTATATAAAGTCACAACTTCCTTAATATTACTCCAATTTTCAATTATTCTGCAATCGGGTCATC
This sequence comes from Dyadobacter sp. 32, assembly GCF_902506755.1. GTDB lineage: Bacteria > Bacteroidota > Bacteroidia > Cytophagales > Spirosomataceae > Dyadobacter. The sequence goes on from NZ_LR735258.1 coordinate 2,780,307, forward strand.
TGATTTATATACGAAACAAATTCAACTTCAGATCCACAGAAAACAATAAGTTCCACGGGTCGCCATCATCAGATGCTTCAGGAAGTAAATTAACTACTGGTGAAAATCCTCAATCACAGTGCAAATATAACATACTTTTTATTTGACTTCATGGTTTTATTCAATTTTATTTTTTTTCAACTTCTAATCAAACCACTCCATAAGTATCAAAACTACAACCATTAGAAAAATGAAGCAACAGAATATTAACTAATATAAGACACCTCAAATGGGCACTAACAGCACAAAAAATATTAATAAGCCGTAAAAATCAAATTATATTTTAAAAATTACGCCAAATGCAGAATATTTTCACATCTGCAAATTTTGACTAATTCTTAAAAAAATACAATCATTGATTATAATTGTTCATTGCATACTGTACCCCCAAAGTACAAAACGAAACAACAATTTCACCCGCACGATCCAGAAATATTGGCAGTTCAATCATTTCATCATTGGAAAACGGTTTTAATACATAGTCTACTTGCCTGCCCCGAGGAAAATTATTGCCAATACCAAAACGTAAACGGGCATATTCGGCTGTTCCTAAAATTTCTTCAATATTCCTCAGTCCATTATGTCCGCCGTTACTTCCCTTGGGCTTCATCCGGAGGGTTCCGAAGGGAAGTTGTAACTCATCCGTTACTACCAACAGGTTTTCCACCGGAATTTTATATCGATCCATGTAGTACCGAATGGCCTTACCGCTCAAATTCATAAAAGTAGTTGGCTTGATAAAATAAAACTGGCGGCCTTTGTGTTTCCACTCCGCAACAAACGCTAATTTTTCAAAAGAAAATTTGAAATCATTTTGTGCTGCCAGGCGATCCAGTACCATAAAACCAATATTATGCCGCGTAAACGCATACTCCGGACCAATATTCCCTAATCCTGCAATCAGATATTTCATACTTATTTGCTATCAGCAATCAGCTATCGACGGTAAGCCATAACAATTACTGTCTTTATTGTAGTTTATTTTACTAAAATGACCAGAAGTAAAGATTTGGATACTTACATTCCTTGAAGCCAATAAAGTCAATTAACACATCTAATCATAAAAAAAGTTTTTGATTTCATCTTTGAGCACTTAATTTAGGCTGAAATTCAGGGAACGAACGAAAATGCCCCAAAAACGACTTATACTTAGCAGTCCTTTGCTGGAAATTATGACCAGCCGATTGTGTCAGCAGCTTATTGAAAACCACCAGGATTTCTCAAATTCTGTTGTGATGGGTTTACAACCACGTGGAATCTACTTCGCCGAAAGGGTCATCACTGAATTGAGGGAAAAGACAGGACAAAATATTCCACTGGGACATCTGGATGCCACCTTTTACCGAGACGACTTTCGCCGAAGAGACTCCCCACTCCTACCCAACAAAACCAGCGTACCCTTTCTGATTGAAGGCAAACGCGTTATTTTGATTGACGACGTGCTTGCCAGTGGCCGTATGGTTAGAGCTGCCATGGACGCAATGACCGCATTCGGTCGCCCCAAGATGGTGGAATTACTGGTCCTTATTGATCGTAGATACAACCGGGAACTCCCTATTGAGCCCGACTATGTAGGCATGAAAGTAAGTACTCTGGAAAGCCAGCGGGTAAAAGTGGAATGGAAGGAACAAGGCTTTGAAGCAGACCACATCTGGATGGTGGACTAAACCGCTTTTGACTTTAGTAATCTGATCGGGTTACGAAGCAAACGCTTAGGATTAAAGATCATCTCGGTTTTCCATCATTTTCGGAATCTTCTACTTTACCGATGTTTTCTGTTTTGTAGGTCAGCTTATTGATATAAAATACCTCCCTGCCCCCTACCAGCGAAGTACCCAGCCGTTGCATCCCGTACGCCAGAAAATACTGTCCGTACCAGGGTGAGAGGTAAGCATCCTCGCTGTTGAGCACCTTCTCGGTTTCTGATTTGGGTTCAATCTTAAACTTCTCACTTTCCACAACTATCTTGTCCCGACTGATGACCTCGGTGTGTATGGATCCGTCCTGTGGATAAGCCAGAATAAAATAATCATCTACCGGCGTGATCTGAACCATTTCCTGCAGATCGTAACTGGTCAGATCCTTGATCGTAATACAGTTGTCCCATTTAAACTTACCGTTGCGATCAAACCCGCAAATGATCGCGTGTGTGTAACGGTAACCTTCCATGTAACGCGATATGTACGGACGCGACATTCCGCTTGTAATAACAGGGTTACTGGCCTTTTGATTGGGATAATATACTTCTGCAACAAGCACAATTTCGTCCTTGGTCTGTATCAGTTCGTGCACAAGCAAACGATATCTGAACCGGTTCTCTTTACCAAGACTCTTACGCTTCCCTATTCGGTCCAGCATACGCTGACGCCGCTTGGGTTTCATAAAATTGAAAAAGTTCTGTAGTTCAGAAAACTCAATAAATTGTGGCTCTTCGGGTTCATTGTCTTGAATATGGGTGACATACAACCCCTGCGAAAACGGTGTACAACCCACCGAATAATTGCCGATCAGATAGGAGTCATCTGCATTCAACGGAACGATCTGCCCGGAAATGAGGCTGTTTTTAGGATCGCTCAGAGAAGTTTTCTTCAAAAGTTTGCCATCATAGTTGAATGTTTTTATTTCAAAAAAGCAGTTTCTCTTTTTGTAGGCGTACGTAATGACGTTGATATATCCGTCCACCTCATTGATATCCACATTGTTGAGCTCTGTATTTTTCTCAAAAAGACCTGGCAACACTTTAGTAGTATGATCAAATAAGGAATGCACCAAAACCACCGGCCTCGAACGATAATACCCGGAGACCAATGCCTTGCTCCCTATCACTTTAAACTGATGCACATCCACCCCTGCCAGGAGGTTCCCCTTAAAAACATCGGTGGAGCCATCCATGAAGTTTAACTGCAAAAACAAAAATCGATCTGTATCGGGCTCGGCAAACAACCAATACCCAAAATCAATGCCTTTGTAGGCCATTACGGGAATATAACGGCGGTCGACCTGATAAGTCGTGACCCAAATTGCCTTTAATGCCACGTCATATTTGACAAACTTCCATTGCTCACTTCTTCCACCCGAATACTCGTTATTCCGCACAACGGATAAAAGGCCGTCCTCACCAAGAGGAAAAACTTCAAAATGTTCCGTATTGAAGGGGTTGACGGGTATTTCAATACGATCGGATTGCTGGAGTTGAGCTGTCGCCAGGGTAACACGCATTACCAAAACGGCGAAAAACAGACCAATGTGAATTACTGGACGCAAACGGTTCTTCATAACTTCTTTCTCAGGGGTGCAAGTCAGTTCAATAATTACCCTAATTTTGCATCAAAATGAATAGTATAACAATTAATATTATAAATATTTTTACTCAAATAAAAACATTCTGAGACCTGTTTGGGTTTAAGTCCCAATGTGTCTACCTATTCCAGCTCAAATACATGACAATTGAATCCATTTTAAAGGCTGATATTCAAAAGGCAGTAAAAGATCACTTCGACGTAATCATCGACGAAATCGGGCTTCAGCCTACCAAGAAAGAATTTGAAGGCGTTTACACCTTTGTCACATTTCCACTTACCAAATCCGCAAAGAAGTCCCCTGCTGAGATTGGTAAAATTATCGGTGACGAGCTGACCGCAAACTCTTCCATTGTAGAAAGCTATAACGTGGTTCAGGGTTTTTTAAATATCAACCTGACAGACAAAACCTGGCTGGAATTATTTAGCACTATTTTTGAAGATCCTGAATATGGTTCCGGCCCAGCCAAAGGGCAGTCTGTGATGGTGGAGTTTTCTTCCCCAAACACAAACAAGCCCTTGCATCTCGGCCACTTGCGCAATAACTTCCTGGGTGATTCCTTGGCCCGTATTCTCACTGCGAGCGGCTATGATGTGGTAAAAACTTGTCTCGTCAACGACAGGGGCATTCATATCTGTAAATCCATGCTCGCCTATCGGGAACTTGGCAATGGCGAGACACCCGAGTCCACCGGAATCAAGGGGGATCATTTGGCCGGCAAGTATTACGTAAAGTTTGATGCTGAATATAAAAAACAAATCCGGGAGCTCGTAGAAAGTGGCCTATCCGAAGACGAAGCGGCTAAAAAAGCACCCTGGATACTGGAAGCCCAGCGATTATTGTTGCTATGGGAACAAGGAGACCATGAAACAGTGGCTTTATGGCATAAAATGAATACCTGGGTTTATGCCGGGTTCAATCAAACTTACACACAGATAGGAGTTTCCTTTGATAGGACATACTACGAATCAGATACTTACCTGCTTGGAAAAGATCTTATAGAGGAAGGTTTGGCCTCGGGTGTATTTTTCAAAAAGGATGACAATTCTGTTTGGATCAGTCTGGCAGAAGAGGGCCTGGACGAAAAGCTGGTGCTACGGGGAGACGGGACGTCGGTTTACATCACACAGGACCTTGGCACCACCGAACTTAAATTCAAGGATTTTCATAACGACAGGTATTTATGGGTGGTAGGCAATGAGCAGGATTATCACTTCAAAGTACTTTTTGCTATTTTGAAGCGACTCGGACGCACCTATGCGGATGGTTGCTACCACATTAGTTACGGAATGGTTGACCTGCCATCCGGCAAAATGAAATCGCGGGAAGGAACCGTAGTGGATGCAGACGACCTGGTGGCACAGATGGTGCAGACCGCTACCGATCGCACCCAGGAGCTAGGAAAACTGGATGATTTCGCGAGTGATGAAGCTGCCCGACTGTACCAGATACTGGCTCTTGGCGCCTTAAAATACTATCTGCTTAAGGTGGACCCTAAAAAAAGAATGCTCTTCAATCCAGAAGAATCAATTGATTTCCAGGGACATACAGGACCATTCATACAGTACACCTATGCACGGATTCGCTCCATTATACGTAAAGCGGAGCAATCCGCTAAAGCTGCCGGAATACCGCCGGCTGGCTACACATTGCATCCTGCTGAGCGTGACCTTATTTTTGTATTGGCCCAGTATCCCGTGAGAGTCCAGACGGCCGCAAGTGATTTTGCTCCTTCTGTCATTTCTTTTTACGTGTATGAACTGGCGAAAGTTTATAACCAGTTCTATGCCGAAGTTTCCATATTTGCTGATCCCGATCCGGTGGCTGTGAAATTCAGAATAGCCTTATCAAAAGTTGTTTCAGAAACCATTCACAACGCCCTTGGGCTGTTGGGTATCGATGTGCCGGAGCGCATGTAGAGAAGCGAAGAGGATTAATCTACAATCAGATTCTCAGCGCGAATCGATATTTAGGATTTATTATTAAAAAGACCTGAAAGGAGGCATCTAAAAAGAACTTGATTCCGTAAATTGTAGTTTACATGTCAGACCTGGGATTAACCTAAAACTTATTAAACAAGCACTGTTATGGCATTCTTAAAATCAATCTTTATTATGATTACTTCCCTGATAAGCGGATTATTTGCAGACAATAGTGAAATAGCCAACAGGCCCGATCATGTGGCGGACACACCCCAGTCACTTTATGACTTCAAGGTAAAGTCGTTGGTAGGCAACAAGACCGTCGATTTGTCGCAATACAAAGGCAAAAAAGTGGTGATCCTGAACGTTGCCTCCAAATGCGGCTACACCAAACAGTATGCCGACTGGGAGAAATTCAATAAAGAGCATGGTGACAAAGTAGTTGTACTGGGTTTTCCATCTAATAATTTTGGAGGACAGGAACCAGGCACCAGCGAAGAAATTGCTACTTTCTGTTCTGCAACGTATGGTGTCACTTTCCCGATGTTTGAAAAAGTAGAAGTAAAAGGAGAAGCAAAGGCGCCACTGTACAAGTGGTTATCTAGCAAAGATCTTAACGGCTGGAATGATAAGGAACCTACCTGGAATTTCTGTAAATACGTAGTTGACGAAAAGGGCAAATTAACAAATTTCTTTGCCTCCAAAATACTTCCAACCGACCCGGAGTTTCTTAAAGCGGTAGGTTTGTAATCCTAAAAACATTAAAAATAGCAGGCAAAAAGTAGTTTTGTCTGCTATTTTTATAACATTACTTTTGAAATTTATGTCTCCCTGGATAGAGGCCGCCCGCCCAAGAACCTTACCATTAGCCCTCTCCTGCATTCTGATGGGCTGTTTCCTTGCAGCTTCGACCGGATCGTTTAGCTGGATAGTGGCCTTATTAAGTATTCTAACAACGATCCTTCTTCAGGTACTTTCTAATTTTGCAAACGACTATGGCGATGCTGTCAATGGCAAAGACACTGACTTACGACAGGGACCCATTCGGGCCGTACATGCCGGCCGAATTCCGGCCAAGGCCATGCGCAATGCCATCATTTTATTTTCCGCACTGGCACTGGCCTCGGGCATTTCTCTGCTATCAATAGCTTTACGAAACGCACCGGCAAGTGCATTTTTTGTATTTCTTGGAGTGGGTATTGCCTGTATCATTGCGGCGATTACCTACACCGCAGGAAAACGCCCTTATGGATATGTGGGCCTCGGCGACTTATCTGTCCTCCTATTCTTTGGTTGGGTAGGTGTTTTGGGAAGTAGCTATCTGCACACACATATTTGGGACTGGAATCAATTACTCCCCGCCACAAGTTGCGGACTTTTCGCGGTGGGCGTATTGAATATCAACAACATAAGGGATATTGAATCAGATAAAGCTACAGGTAAAAATTCGATTCCGGTAAGACTTGGCCGCCAAAAAGCGATCTTGTATCACTGGTGCATCCTGATCACCGGCATGGCCTGTATCCTGGTTTATACCTTCAACCATTTTTCCGGTTATACCAGCCTGATTTTCCTATTTAGCTTCCCGCTGTTTTTCCGTAACGGACTTGCTATTTCACGGCTGAAAAATGCAAATGAATTGGATCCCTATCTTAAACAAATGGCGCTTTCCACACTTCTCTTTGTTCTTCTGTTCGGCTTGGGAACTGTGCTTTAAACAGAAGTGATACCAGAATTTTCTTTGCGTACTGGCAGTTACCATCTTTGTTTCCAATATGCCTCATTACCCGGTGGTTTTCATAACATCCGGCAACGTTACGCTATTGTAATTCCGTTTTAAAACAAACCAACATTAGAAGCAGCGACTATGCAGCTTTTAAAGTAACTAGTTGGTACCCGAAAACGTAAAAGTCAGATGAATAGAAGAGATGCTGTAAAGAACGTAGCCCTTATGCTGGGCGGATCATTTTCTGCGCCTACGCTACTGGCAATGAGTAGCAAAGAAAATAAAAAACCAATAAAACAATCCACGGCCGATATAAGCATCTCCGAAAGTCACAAGAAAATTATAGCGGAGGTGGCAGAAATGATAATACCGCGAACAGCTACGCCCGGCGCCATTGACGTGGGTGTTCCGGCTTTTGTGGTGATGATGATCCAGGATTGCTACCGCAAACCTGAGCACATCAGTTTCCTGGCTGGACTGGAAGATTTGGAAAGGCAGAAATTTTTGTCCCAAAGCAAAGCGGAAAAAGTGGAAACACTTATACAAGTTGAAAAAGAATCGAAAAAGCAGATGGAAGTTTACCAGGTGCAACAAACAAAAATGGGTGACAATGAAGACCGGGAGCAAATGAAGGAACAACAACAGGGACTCCCTTTCTGGAGGCTGATGAAAGAGCTCACCTTACTGGGTTATTTCACTTCCGAAGAGGGGTTAAAATCTTCTTTTGAATACATTCCGGTTCCCGGAAAACTGGAATTAATCAAGCTAAAACCCGGTCAGAAATCTTTCGCCTATTAATCTTACCATCATGAATTTGAACTTGAATGTTGCAAAAACGCACCGTTTTGATGCCATCGTAGTGGGGTCGGGAATGACGGGCGGCATGGCTGCCAAAGAACTTACCGAACGAGGCCTCCAGGTACTGATGATAGAAAGAGGGCGGGAAGTGAAACACATCGAGGATTATGACACGGCCATGCAGGGCCCCTGGGAATTCCAGCACCGGGGCAAAGTGTCCATTCACTCGGCGGAAGAATACTGGGCCAATAGCCGCTTTGGAACCCTGGCCAATGAGGAAACCGGCAAATTTTTCACGGACGACAAGAAAAACCCATACATAGAAAAACGACCTTTCGACTGGATAAGGGCCTACCATACGGGCGGGAAATCGATGCATTGGGGCCGGCAGTCTTATCGTATGAACCGAAAAGATTTCGAAGCCAATGCCAAAGACGGAATAGCGATTGACTGGCCGATCCGTTACGAAGACCTTGAACCATGGTACACCCACGTTGAAAAATTTGTCGGTATCAGCGGTCAAAAAGAGAACCTGGAAGTGTTGCCCGACGGACATTTCCTACCCGCTATGCCTATGATGGCGCCCGAAGTTCATTTCAGGAATATGGTCAAAAAGAAGCTCAATCGGCCTGTTACGATCGGCCGGATCGCCAACCTGACCACCCCGCAACCCTGGCATATTGCGCTCGGCAGAGCTTCCTGCCAATATCGCAGCAAATGCAGCAGGGGCTGTCCATATGGCGCTTATTACAGTTCACTCTCCGGATCAATTCCTGCCGCCCGAAAAACCAATAACCTCACCCTATTGCACGATACCATTGCAACAGAAATCCTCTTTGACGAACAGACCCAAAAAGCGAAGGGTGTGAGAGTGATCCATCAGGATACAATGGCAGTGGAAGAGTATTTTGCAAAGATCATTTTTCTCAATGCAGGTGCAATGAACACCGCAGGGCTGCTTTTGAACTCCACTTCGGGACGTTTCTCCAACGGCCTTGGTAACGACAGCGATCAGGTAGGCAGAAATATCATGGATCACCATCTGGGCGTAGGTGCCAATGCCACAGTAGAAGGTTTTGAGCAGGACTATGTGTTTGGTCAGCGCCCCAACGCACTCTACATTCCAAGGTTCAGGAATTGGGGCAGTGATAAACAGAGCTACCTTCGGGGATTTGGCTACCAGGGCGGTGCCAGCCGAAACGACTGGAAACGCGGAATTGGACAGGATGGGTTCGGCGCTACCTTTAAAGAGGATCTCACCAGGCCAGGAAGCTGGAATGTTGGATTCGGGGGATTCGGCGAAGTTTTGCCTAATCCTGCCAACCGCATGTATCTGGATCAGGAAAAAAAAGACAAATGGGGCGTTCCCATGATCGTTTTTGATGCCGCCTTCGGAGAGAATGAACTCACAATGCGCAAAGACATGATGCATTCTGCCGTAGAAATGCTTGAAGCGGCGGGTTTCAAAAACGTATCAGGTTTCAACCGGCAAGACACTCATTTGGGACTTGGCATTCATGAAATGGGTACCGCCCGTATGGGAAAGGATCCGAAAACTTCGGTTCTCAACAAGTTCAACCAGATCCATGCCTGTAAAAATGTATTCGTCACTGATGGCGCAGCGATGGTTTCGTCGTCCTGCGTGAACCCGTCCATCACTTATATGGCCATGACGGCCCGGGCGGCAGACCATGCAGTGAAGGAACTCAAAAAGCAAAACCTCTAAGAGGTCGACGGAAATATATCCGGAATTTTGATAAATAGTCACCCAATGTCATGCCGACAAGGCGGTTATATGACATTCGGTGACTTTATTTTTTTAGAAATGACAATCAACTATGTTATGACCATTATCCCAGAATGGGCATAACATAATCTCTTTATTTAACGTGAGGCTTGATGGCTGCGCCCAAAATTTGATACCCCTTCTCATTGGGATGCAACCCGTCCGAGAAAAAAGACTCATCGATCACACCCTTTTTCAAAAACACCTTTCCGGGATCAATGTACTTTGCTTTCTTCTTAGCCGCAAGGTTTGAAAGCATTGCATTTAGTTTTGCAACGCGCGCTTCTTTTTTTCTCCTGGGATAAATACCAATCATCACGACTTCGCTATCCGGCTGACGGTTCTTTATGACTCCGAGCATCAATTCCCAACCCTTCACAATCTCATCATCCGTGTTGTAGTCGAGATTATTGGTACCAATATTGATAAAAATCTGCCTGGCTTTGTAGCCATCCAATTCGCCATGGTAAACACGCCAGATGACATTTTCGATACGATCCCATCCATATCCCATGTTCCTTACGCCCTTGACACCAAACGTTGAGTTCCATGACGCTGCGCCCGATATCCGGTGCCCCTCTGGCTTCCCTCCCCAGAAGTGGGTAATTGAGTTACCTATCAACACCGTTTTTGGTGGCTCTGTCTGGTTCATTTCCAGAATTTTCCGGTGACGTACTTCCCAGTCATAGCTGCCAGGCTCCCGCAGTTGGGTCACAGGCTTTGTGGTGGATACTGTACCTATCGGTTCATGCAGAATATTCCGTATGTGTTTTTCATATCCTTCTGCGTAACGCATCATTCCCAGATCAGACGGGTGTGTACCATCCACCATTGTTTCAATATCCTGATTGAAGTCTTTCTTTGGCAACATATAAATTCCCGAAACGCCTTCCTGAGTCAACGACTTAAATGTTTCCTCCAAAATCGTATTGAGCTGCTGATAATAGTTACCTCTCATGACATTTAGGCCTTCATCGGTATAACCCGCATGTTGGGCCAGCAAAATGGGCACGCCGGGTCGCCTGGCCTGAAGCGTTTTTACCGCATAAACAATGCGTCTTTTTACTTCATCGGGGGTGAAATCCGGATTGGCATCATTTCCCAGTATCATATTGGGCAGACAATCCAGGATGTAAATTTTAGCATCGATTTCAGCCAGCATATCAATGACAGCTTTATCCAATTTGCCGTTACCTGAAAAACCCAGGTTAATCAGCGGTGTATCCATTTTCCTTCCCAGAATTGCCGTCCAGGCCATCCCCGGGCGGGAGGCACACGCACCTTGCGCAATAGATGTCCCGTAAACAACAACAGGCTTGTCGGGGCGCACAGGTAATGCACTGAAAGCACTGCCCTCCGGAACCCCAATTTCCATCCATTTTACCTCATTATACAAAGGCAAAAACAGACGATACTCCCGCCCTCTCTTGTGATATTTATCGTTGGGTTCGATGTTCTTAAAACTGTACATAATGGTATCCCCGAAGGCATATCTGCCAGCAGACCAGCGAGATTCCCCGTCACTGCTGACCGCATACAAGTCAACACCACTGACACCCGTTGCTGGCATATGTGGCATACCATGTTTCCCGGAGACGGTATAACGCACCCGAATTTCCGGCGCATCGGAGCGAAAGCGAATCATAAGACCTGCTGCCTGACGGGAAAGTCCCCATACCGCATTGGTTACGGCACCTTCCGCCCTCGCAGGGAGTCTGTCGTATGGCTTTTTTATTTCTTTCGGCCAGCCCTGGCCTTCCAGAACCGGAAAGGCAGAAGATTCCGGATTCCACCATTTGAAATTTGTGACTTGGGAAAAAGAAGCGCTTGCTGAAAAACAAAGCAGAATGAACAGAAGGAAGAACCTGGATTTCATAAAAAAATGGACACTGTTGTATTTCTACAAAAGTGTCCAGGACGGCGCTATTTACTTTGAAACGATGTTTTATTTCAATACATAATCACTTTACGATGACTCCCTCAGCGATAAATGTCAACTCATCCTTGGGTTCAGTGATTTTACTTATTTCTTCTTTGCTTTTTCCGGCATCCAGCGCATAGTGCTGAAGATGTTCAACAGACACCACTTTCTTTTGTGCTTCTCCTTCAAAAACAACCGTTTTTCCTGCAATGTCTTTGGGAACAAAAAAAGCATAATCTTTAAACAGTACACGCATGGTCTCTCCATCCGCCATTTTTACTTTCATCCAGCAACCTTTAACCTGGCAAACGGACTCCACTGTGCCGGTAACCTTGGCTTCCATGGCCTCCTTCCCTGCCATTTTGTGTGACAACGCACTGGCCTCTATTGCTTTTTTGTCATTGATCTCTTTGCCGAAATGAGATTTTGACTGTGCAACTGCGCAAAAGGATATCAAGATGCCGAAAAACAATATTAATAACTTTTTCATTTTGTAGCAGACAGGTGTTTGATTAAACAAAAATACCGAAAGAAACTGATACACGAAGCTACTAAAAAGTCAGGGTGACCGTACCATTATTCCAAAACTTCAACCCAGCCCTTACAGTGATTCCCACCAGGCGTATCCACTGTAAAATAATAGGTACCATTGGGCACCTTTTTACCCCAGTCATTTTTATAATCCTGAGAGAGATAAACGCTTTTTCCCCATCGGTTAAAAACCTCAAAACGTGAGTTGGAAACGGGAACCACAAAATAATCATTTTTACCATCCCCATTCGGTGTAATCACGTTGGCCAGAATGAAAGGTGAATCCGCCATCATCTTTTTACTAGTTGACAAAGCACATCCGGCCGCATTGTAACTGGTGAGGGTAATTGTATACTCGCCCTCTCTGTCGAAAGAGAAATCCGTTACATCCTTTGAGGTTAAGACTCCTCCTGCTCCCATTTCCCATTCATAGCGCTGCGCATTACCGGATTTATTCACGAATGCATATTTGGACAGCTCATTACAAGCGGCTTCTTTTTTTGAAATATCAAAAGACGGCTCATACGTACGATCCACATTTAAAGTAACCTGCCTCACGGGCCGGCATCCATCTGCGTAGATGCCTTCGACAACGTAAGTGGTCGTGACCGTTGGTTTTACCGTAACTGAGTTGCCCACCGTTGCAGGCAGCGTGGGGTTAGGAAGCCAATGATACTCTTTAGCGCCACCGGAAACTGTAAGCACCGAGGATGCGCCGGCACATATTTCCATATCAGGCATGATAGCGAAGTCATTCTTTTTCTCCACCACGACTTTTACCGTTTTGGTGACTTTGCAACCGCTTGCATTACCGATCTCGACGGTATAGTCAGTGGATTGCTTTACATTGACGGTCGGGGAAGCGATCTGTGCATTATCAAGACCGGTGGCTGGTGTCCACTTGTACTGTGTACCTCCCGAAGCCCATAGTTTCAGATTGGTGTTTTCACAAACCGCTGTATCCCCTTTGACTAATACATCCAGGGTTTCCACAATGATTTTTTTCTGGGCGATGTCTTCTCGTTTGCAGGAAAGCCGGTTGTATGCTTTCAACACAACCGTGTATTCACCCGGGGTATTAAATACAAAACCTGCTTTTTCTTCTTCCCTGGAAATGGTATTCCCGTTGACCTGCCACAGATAGTCGATTCCCCCCTCGCTGGTATTCACAAACGAGAGCGAAAGGGGAGCACAGCCTTTCGTCACATCTTTTTTAGTACCTTCAAAAACATCAAAATTTGCAACCAGCCGATCTATGTCTATTTTAAAAGCAGCATTGTTACAATTATCGCTGTTGTTGGTACTGGACCATGCCTGAGGTGTTACCGGAAAATAGCTCCCACCGCACGAGCAGGTTGCATGATAGATCATGCCATTTTTATCAAAACGGCTGGTCCCGCCGTCCACATGATCACCCTGTGCGATACCGGTGCGATCCTGATTTCCAAAATAGGTGGCATATAAAAGCGACTTTGCCCCTTCTTCCAAAATGGCAATATAAAAATTGCTGCCATTGGTTGCCGGTTGTATGGCATCCTGAGTTACCGGCAATCCGACCGTACTGCTAGCAGTATTGTTTTCGTTAAAAACATTGACCTGCCCACCCCATCCAGCTATATAAATATTTCCACATTCGCTCACCAAAAAAGCCGTAGGTGAGATATCAGGCGTACCTCTCCCCGATCCGACCACGGTCGAAAATAATGATTGCGACAAGGTATGATCCAGTTTGTGAATAAACTGACCACTGTTGGCATTGCTGTACACGCCCGTCGAAACCGGATACTTCCCTTTCGAAAGTCCGTACACGTACACACTGCCGGCCTGATCCAAATCTAGCAAATAAGCCCCATCCGCCAGGCTCGTACCCAGGTAAGTGGTTCCGGTGAGCTTGTCGTTACTGTACCGGGACACGAAAGCGTCCTCTACGCCATTTAATTTGGGCTGGAAAGATGTGCTGTGCGTTGATAAATCGCTGCTTTGGGTAATTCCAGCAATATAGATGTCCCCTGTTTTTGCAACTTTTACCGAAAAGGCAGCGTCATAGCCGTCACCTCCCACATAAGTACTCCAGATCAGGTTACTGAAAGTGTCCGATATTTTTAGAAGAACCCCATCCTGCCTACCCGTCAGGACACTTTTCGCAGGATTTTTTAAAGGAAATTGTTTAGAATTGGTAGAAGACGCCACCACTACATTCCCTGCCAGATCCAAACCTATCTCGCCCCGAAAGCTATCTCCATAGTTATTGATACCTACATTCTGCTCTGTGCTGAGCCCGTCATTACCCTCCCCTCCCAAATAGGTGGAAGCAAGAAGCTGACTTCCGCCTGCGTTGAGCTTTGCCAGGAAAATATCACTTCCATTGGGCAGATCCAGACCAGATATGGGCACCGTAGTGATGCCGCCGCCAAACAATGGCTGATAAGCGCCTTCACGAATAGGAAAATCTTTGGAAGAAGTGGCGCCGTAGATCAACAATTCATTCTTTGCATTTACAATCAAACTACTGGGTATATCGGTGCTTGCTCCACCCAGGTAGGTAGCATAGAGTAATTGAGACCCGTCGGGGCTAAATTTAAGTATAGATACATCAACCTCACCAGCAAACTTGGTCTGGAACGCTCCCACCGTAGCCGGAAAATCCTTCCCGAATACCGTGCCGCCGGAATAAAGATTTCCCTGATCATCATATGTTGCAGTATGCCCCCAGTTATCGGACGTCGATCCTGAATAGGTTGAGAAGATCAGCTCGGGGTCTATGGTGAGTGTCTGAGATCTGGAATAACCCTTGGGTAAGGCAAAGCGTAGCCGATTTCCATCCATTAACACAAAGCGGGAAGAAACCTCTACCGTGCGCTTATTTACAACCTGAAAAGAATAGGGCTTGGCTTCCTTAAAAACACCCGCCGTGGTGCGCACAACCACTTCTCCTTCTCCATTCAGGGTTACATCATTGGCTCCGTTGTATTGAAGGGCAATCTGAGAAGCATCTCCATTCGGATGAACGATAAATTCGTATTTTAATGTAGACTGATAAATGTAAATCCTCAAATCAATATCCTGGTACACATTTTCATACAATACCTCTTCAAATGCACCCGCTCCACCAGCCCATTTTGTGCGGTCGTTTCCCAGAAAAAAATTGAATTTCGCCGATAACTGGCGTTTGGGTATATGCCGAATTTCCTTGTTACTGTTTTCAAACAGAACCTCCACACCATGGGCCGTAATATCTTTTGAAACCGGAGCCGCCTTTAAGTCACTTCCCACAGGTTTTTCCCGGGGTTTATGGTGAGAGCCCACCTGGCTTGCATCATACAAAACATAAACCAGGGACTTATCTTTTAAAAAGAGGAAACCTCCAGGCAAATCTGCACGAAAGAGAATATCCTTCTCCCATTGCCCTTGATTTTGGACAAAATAAGAACCTGCCGAAAAACACAGATTTGGCAGTCCCAGCAGAAACAGAATGAAGATGAGTGTTGTCGGTAAATTTTTTACCATAGTTTCGATTCACCAGTTTCTATTTGAACGCAGAAACCGAAATGATATTTTCACAAAATTCATATTCCTGTGACACATTTGAGCCCAGAATTACAATTTGATTTTCGCTCAATGCCGATACATTGTCAAGGTACCAGGCAATACCCTGGGAGTCCAGATTGCTGGTAGGTTCATCCAGAAAAACGACCGGCACATCAGACATGAAAGCCAGCCCAAGTTTGAGCCGCTGCTTCATCCCCGACGAAAAATGACGAACAAACTTATCAGAGGCATGTGGCAGCTGAATAAATTCTTCAAACGCCCCAGCCGACATCCCATTTTTGAAAGACTTGAATTTCATATGGAAATCGATGTGTTCACGAAGCGTAAACTCCTCTACCAGCTCCATGTAAGGTGCCGCCACGACGATGTATTTATACCAATCATCCACACCAATCTCCATGCCCGAATCGTCCACATATCGGATCGTACCTTCCGACACCGGAAACATACCTGTCAGCAACTGTAAGCAGGTGGACTTGCCACTGCCATTGGGACCTACAAAAACGTACCTCTGTCCTGTCCGTAGCTCAAACGTAGCACCCCGTAGAATCCACTCACGGACAAATTTTTTACCAATACCATCAACAACAATTTGCACAAATCTTAATTTATAAACGACTGCTCAGGAAGCATCAGTTTGAAGAATAGTAATTATAAGCTGACAATGAATTAATTATTAAATCTATTCAACTTCGGTGATGGTCAATTTCACGAGTTCAATTCGTGTATCCTGCATTGAAACAATCTGAAAATAATAGGGTGACATATCGATCACATCATTCACGTCGGGCAAGTCGCCGTGAACATGGATCAGCATCCCGGCAAGTGTATCATAATCACCTTCCGGCAAGTGCCAGTCATATTTTTCGTTGAGGTAATCAACCTCGTGACGCGCGCTCAGCATATAAATGTTTTCCTCCACTTCACGTTCTGTCCAGTCCTCTGTTGAATCGTATTCATCCTGGATTTCCCCAAAGATCTGCTCCACCACATCTTCAACACTGACGAGCCCGGATGTACCACCAAATTCGTCCACAACCAGCGCGAGACTACGCCTTTCTTCCAAAAACCTCAGCATCAGATCACTCGCCGGCATGGCTTCGGGCACGATGAGGATGGGGGTTACAATGCTGGCAATTTCCTTGGGTTTCCTGAATAACGAAAGCGCATGACAATAGCCCAGTACATCATCTGCCGATTCCCGCTGTACGATAATCTTGGAATGTCCGCTTGTAAGAAACGCCCGTCGCAGATCTTCAATGCTGTCGTTCACGTTAACAGCCGAGATCTCCGTACGTGGGATCATACAATCGCGAATGCGTAAATCTTTAAAGTCCAGCGCATTGATAAACATCCGCTCCTCTATGCTCTGATCATCGAAATCAGGATCATCCGCCGACACTGCGTCGTCACGATAAGAAGCGGATAAAATATTCTCCTTCACGAACGGTTCAACCAGCCAGTAAACAGGCGTAATCAACCACTCGGCAAATCTTACGGGAAAGGTGTCTAACGTCAGCAAGGCAGGAAAGCTTCTACCTGCCTTCACCCAGCTGGTATAGCTCAGCATCCACAGAAACGCCAGACCTACGAAAAGAACGAGGATGGCAAACTGCTCCCCTATCTGAAAATGAGCCTGTAAAAGGGGATAAACAAAAGCAATTGAATAAAAAACACCAAGTGCCACCGCAAGCAACCTTACCATCCGGAGAATTCGTCTCCTGTAAAGTGTCTGCAGAACAAGTTCGGGCTTCTCGTGGCGCAGGGAATAACGATCAATCGAGACATCAAGTAAGACCGACCTCACTGCCCCAAAATAACCCGCCAGAATAAAGAAAATGATTGTGAAGCCAAGTGATAGAAAACTCATTTTTTGTTCTTTTTGGATGCCGCAGCCTTATTTACCTCTATTTCCTTCTCATTGGCACTTTGAGCAGTTGCTGCCTTTAACCTGTTGAACTGAAAAAATAACAGACACACCAAACTTACAAGCAGCAGCCAATAACTTTCCAATAAACCCGCCCGGCGAAACTCCAGCACCCACAAAACAAAAAAACCAATACCGCTCGCCAATAGGATGGTACGCGTCAATTTTGAATTCATAATCAATGTTCATTAAAATGGCCTGCCATGAATCTGAAAGCACACCCACTCATTTTTATCTCCAAATATACGCAGTTTGCAATAAACCACTCAGCTAAAAGCAGACTAGCGGATAACTTATAATATAACCGTTATATCCCTGTCAATTTCTTTAAAATCCCTAACTTGCAACAATTGCCTTACAATCCGAACTCAATAACCGAATTGTAAAAATTTTTCTTGAAAAAATATCCTTTACTATGAGCGAAACTACAAAACGCTTTGCACCTGGTGTTGTAACCGGTGACGGAGTTAGCGAAATTTTCCGACATGCCAACGAAAATAACTATGCCCTTCCGGCAGTTAACGTGGTAGGAACCAATTCCGTAAACGCAGTTCTGGAAACGGCGAAGGCTGTGAACAGCCCTGTGATCATTCAGTTTTCTAATGGCGGTGCTATATTCTACGCCGGAAAAAGCCTTTCCAATGCGAACCAACAGGCGGCGATCGCAGGTGGAATATCAGGAGCGCAGCACGTGCATCAAATGGCTGCTCTTTACGGTGTTCCTGTTATTTTGCATACGGATCATTGCGCTAAAAAACTCCTTCCCTGGATAGATGGCCTTCTTGAGGCGGGCGAAAAACATTACGATGCTTTCGGAGTACCGCTGTACAGCTCCCACATGCTTGACCTTTCCGAGGAGCCCCTTGAGGAAAACATTGAGGTCTGTGCCAAGTACTTTGAGCGTATGGCCAAAATTGGCATGACCCTTGAAATAGAACTTGGGGTAACAGGTGGTGAAGAAGACGGCGTAGATAACAGCGACGTGGATAGCTCCAAGCTATACACTCAGCCCGAAGAAGTAGCTTATGCCTACGAAGAGCTGTCGAAAATATCTCCAAACTTTACAATAGCTGCTGCTTTTGGAAACGTTCATGGTGTTTATAAGCCGGGTAATGTAAAGCTTGAACCGAAAATCCTTCGCAATTCTCAAGAATTTATCAAACAAAAATTTGGCACCGGCGACCTTCCTGTCAATTTCGTATTCCATGGCGGATCAGGCTCTTCGCGTGAAGAAATCCGTGAAGCAATTGAATACGGTGCGATCAAAATGAATATCGATACCGATATGCAGTGGTCGACCTGGGAAGGAATCCTGAAATACTACAAGGAAAAAGAAGCATACCTGCAGACACAACTCGGCAACCCTGATGGTGCTGATTCCCCCAATAAAAAATACTACGACCCACGCGTATGGTTGCGTAAAGGTGAAGAAACGATGATCGCACGTCTCAAAATTGCGTTTGAAGATCTGAACTGTATTAATCAGCTGGGTTGATTTTAGATAATCACAAAAGAGCCTGCGAATTCAAAGCGAATTGGCAGGCTCTTTTTGTTTTAGGCCCAATTTTTCTGAGATAGCTCAGGCTGATCAGGAAAGGCCCCTATTTTACAGAATTTGAAAGAAAGCATTTCAAGTTACTCTTCCAACTCCACCTTCCCCATGATCCTTTTCCGATGCGCCATTCCCCAGTCTCTTAGTACTTCAATAACCGGTTTGAGAGAGTTACCATAATTGGTCAGGGAATATTCCACCACGACGGGAATGGAATCGAAAACGGATCTTTTAACCAGACAGTTCGCTTCCAGATCCCGCAGCTCCTTCGACAGCATTTTATCCGTAATACCAGGAATTTCCTTAGCAATCTGAGAAAAACGTTTATTGCCAAACATCAACGAAATGATGATTGGCAGCTTCCATTTCCCACTGAGTACTTCGAGTGCATCCCGCACGGGCAGGATGCTTTTGGTGCACTCCCCCAGGGTATGCACTTTGTTCGCTTTACTTATTTCCAGCATAATATTCAGGACCTTTGAACTATTTTCACTATCCTTTGGTATAGTACTTACAAATGTATAGTATATTTATTTAAGTTTGCACACGAATATATAAAAAATAAAAAAAGATGAGTGAGCTAATAGAAGACCTGAACTGGAGATATGCTGCCAAAAGAATGAACGGAGAGTCCATTCCCCAGGAGAAACTAAGTACAATTCTGGAAGCGATAAAATTATCGCCTTCATCTGCGGGTCTCCAACCCTATAAAGTGGTGGTAATTGGTGACAAAGAAATCAAAGACCGAATTTTCAAGGAGGCAGCTCCACAACCACAAATACCAGAATCATCACATGTACTGGTGTTTGCAGCCTGGGAGAAAATTACAGCGGATCACATCAGCGAATACATGCAACTGATCGCAAAAACACGGGATATCTCAGTTGAATCTCTGTCTAAATTCCAGGAGAGTATTACGGGTGGTATTCTGAGCCGGACCGAAGAGGTAAACTTTGACTGGGCAGCGCGGCAAGCCTACATAGCTTTGGGTCATGCACTGGTAGCGGCAGCAACAGAACACATTGACGCCACACCGATGGAAGGATTCAACAATGCCAAACTTGACGAGATCCTGGGGTTGAAAGCTAAGGGATTAAAAAGTGTTGTGATCATGACACTGGGCTATCGGGATCAGGAAAATGATGTGCTGGCCAAAGCGAAAAAAGTAAGAAGGCCCAGTGAAGAGCTTTTTATAGCGGTTTAGGAATTGGCTGTTGGCTGGGCGCCCCCGGCTAGGCGCCCCCGGCTGTGGGAAAGAAGATCATTTAAGAATTGGTTCAAAAAAGAGATTTTATGAAAGTTGAAATATGGAGTGATGTGATGTGCCCCTTTTGCTACATCGGCAAACGGAAGTTCGAAAAAGCTTTGGAACAGTTTCCTGAAAGGGAGCGTATTGAAATTGAGTGGAAAAGTTTCCAGCTTAATCCTGATATGAAAACGGAGCCGGGCAGGAGTATCAATGATTATTTGTCAGAAGTCAAAGGCTGGGAACCTTCCTACGCAGAAGAAGTAAGTAATCATGTTACAAAAATTGCGTCCGAGGTAGGGTTGGAATACAACATGGACCAGGCTGTCGTTGCCAACTCATTTGATGCACATCGCTTTGTTCAGTATGCCAAAACCAAGGGCAAGGGTGACGCTGCCGAAGAACAATTGTTTAAAGCATATTTTACGGATGGAAAAAATACGGCCGACCACGAGACGCTCCTGGATCTTGGCAGAGCAATCGGGCTGGACGACGTTGAGTTGAGTAAGGTACTGGAAGGCAACCAATTTGCTGACCACGTGCGTAAAGATATTTATGAGGCGCAACAGGTTGGTGCCCGTGGTGTTCCCTTTTTTGTACTCGACCGCAAGTATGCTGTATCGGGCGCACAGCAACCTGAAACATTCCTCGGAGCACTGAAAAAATCTTTTGCCGAGTGGGAAAAAGCAAATCCAGCGCCCCTTATTACCTATGCAGAAGGCGCAACTTGTAAGCCTGACGGTTCCTGTGACTAGAACGAAAAGATACATCGAATAAAAAAGCCCCGGCATTTGCGTTTTGCGCAATACCGGGGCTTTTCTTACATTGCCGTGCACAATACATATCATCATGGCAATCGACCGGAATTCGTTACGGGGAAAACTTTTTATCATCATTTTTGGAGCGCATACAAAGCATGGACGGCAGTTCGATGTATTCCTGCTGTGGTTTATTGTGACCAGTGTCCTGGTGGTATGCTTGGAAAGCGTGCCATCCATCAGGAACCAGTATCACGGTCTACTTCATAGCCTGGAAGTTTTCTTCACCATTGTTTTTACTATTGAGTATTTACTACGGCTCTACAGTCACCCCAAACCGCTTACCTATTTTTTAAGTTTTTTTGGAATCATAGATCTACTATCCATCATTCCATTTTACCTCACGGTCATTCTCCCCGCCGGTCACTTCCTGGTCACTATTCGCATAATCCGTCTTTTGCGTGTGTTCCGTATACTTAAACTCACCAGTTTTGTTCACCACGCACATGTACTTAAAACGGCTATTATTGCTAGTTTGCAAAAAATAACGGTATTTATGCTCACCATTATATCACTGGTGCTCATCATTGGTACGGTTATGTATGTGGTGGAGGGAGAGGAAAATGGTTTCACAAGTATTCCACAGAGCATATATTGGGCAATTGTCACCATCACAACGGTTGGTTATGGCGACCTGACACCGCAAACACCCCTGGGCCAGGTCATCTCGTCGGTAGTAATGATAATGGGATACGCCATAATTGCTGTCCCTACCGGCATTGTCACCGTGGAAATGTCCAGATCCATGCCGGTAAGCAGGAAAGCCGAACAGGTGGAATGTCTCTCATGTGGGAAATCAATGCCACTAAATTCAAACTTTTGCAGTAACTGTGGTCACCAGCTCAATGAATAAGTTACCCTGTAATGACAGCACCAAAAACGTAATGAAAAGTTTCACGCTCTTTCTTTTGTATTGTTTTTGTTTCACCAATTCATTTGGAGGAGAATTACATGGTCGAATTCTGACCAGCAAGGGTGAAGTATTGCCGTATGCAGGTATTGCTGTTAAAGGAACTACCAATGGAACCATCGCCAACGAGGAGGGCAGGTATGCGCTCAGTCTGCCACCGGGCTCGTATGAGATCAGCATACAGTATCTGGGCTTCAAAACCATTTCGCAGGTTATTACAATTGGTACCGATTCGAAGGAATTAAACTTTACTCTGGAGGAGCAGGCCCTCAACCTCAAAGAAGCCAATGTAGGCGCAGGCAAGGAGGACGCGGCTTATACCATCATGCGTAAAGCCATAGCCAAATCGCGTTTTCATCAACTTCAGGTTCGAAGCTACACAGCAAAAGTATACGCTCGAAGCACAGCTATTCCAACCAAAATTCCCTTTTTGGTAGAAAAGAGGCTAAAAAAAGAGGGTGTTCAGGAAGGGAAGGCACTTTTGAACGAAAGTATTTCAGAAATAAAATACAGACGCCCCAACACCTTCTCTCAACGTGTAATTTCCACCAGAAATAGTCTCGACAATAGCATACCTTCTCCAAATGAATATATACTCGCGAGCTTTTACAGTCCGGAAGTTGCCGGCACGGTGTCACCCCTTTCTCCCAAAGCGTTTAATTTTTACAAATTTGAATATGAGGGATATTTCGAAGAGCAGGGCGAAATCGTGAATAAAATAAAAGTAATTCCCAAAGCCTATGGGGAAGGCGTTTTCAAGGGAAGCATTTACATTCTGGAAGGCAGGTGGTCCATTCACAGCTTTAATCTGCAGACCACGGCAAGGGGATTGGATATTAGTGTCAAACAGCTTTTCAATCAGGTACACTCTGTCTGGCTGCCGGTTAACCAGCAATTCAGAATACAGGGTGGCTATCTGGGTTTTGCAGGAGAATTTAAATACCTGGTTTCTGTAACTTACCAAAAGATGGATACTGATCCCAACTTACGGGAAGATATTGTAATCCATGATCATAAGATTGACAAACAGCCCGAACAAAAAAGGAGGAGTGAAAAACTCGACAAACTGATTGCGGGACAGAAGGAGTTTTCAACCAAAGATTTCAGAAAGCTGACCAAAGAATACGAGAAAGAACAGCTGAGGGATAAACAAAATGAGTTGGAAGGCCCACGGATGGTAAGGCAAGATTCAATCACCGTGGATTCGCTGGCCAACAAACGTGACACCACTTACTGGTCTACCCTAAGGCCTATTCCACTTTCCAAAAATGAGGCTGCGGGTTATGTTTTACAAGATAGCCTAGCCATTGTAAAGGAGGCTAAAAATGAAAAAGAGCGCCCGGACTCCACCCATGTAAAATTAACCCACTTTATACTAGGCAACACCTACTCCCTGGGTAGCGGCAACTTTTTCACCATCGTCAGTCCAATACTTGGTCTTGGGTTTAATACCTTAGAAGGCACGGCATTCAACCTCATCACAGAATATCAGAAAAAATGGAAAGACTCGTACCAGTTTAGTATTCGTCCCACGGCTCGTTATTCTTTTGGAAGACAAAAATTTTATGGTACAATTGAGACCAATGTAGGCAATCGTAACTGGAACCTCAATATTACCGGTGGCGAAATGGCCAGTCAGATTAACCAGAACAGACCCATTCTTCCTTTTATTAACAGTGTTGCGACACGTTTGTTTGAAAGAAACCTCATTAAACTGTATCAAAAACAATTCATTAAGGCTGAATTTTCCAGGCAAAATATCCTCGACGTGGTATCCGTCAGTGCAGGCCTGGAATATGAAGGCCGAAAAGAACTTTACAATCTCGAGAATACAAGTCCCTTCTTATTCTGGGATAGGTTTTCCTACTCGCCAAACAGACCGTTAAACCGAGAGATAAATAACACCGGTTTCCCCACCAATCACGCCGCACTTTTGGACCTTAACCTGAGCATCCGCCCCTGGCAACGGTATTTATTACGCAATGGCGAAAAGCGTTATCTGCGAAACAGAAACCCAATTTTTGGCATGCAGTATAAAAGCGGTCTTGGATTTGCCGGCGACGTCGACTTCCACTACCTACAGGGCTCTGTGCGCCAAAACATGAATCTGGGTCCACGGATCGATCTGGACTACGTTGTCAGCGGTGGAGGATTTCTGTCTGCTAAACAGATTTATTTCACAGACTACAGGCATTTTATGGGGGGAGAGTTCTTCCTTCTGACCGGTAGCCCATTAAGTGATTTCCGAATGCTGCCCTATTATCTTCACAGCACATCCTCCTGGTTTTATCAGGGCCATGCAATGCTATCGCTGCAGCGCTTTCTGGTTACCCAAGTTCCCGCTTTACGACTGACGGGGATCAAAGAAACACTACAGGTCCATTATTTAAGTGTACCTACTTTAAGGAACTACACCGAGCTCGTTTACGGCATCGATAACATCATGCGGCTTCTTAGGGTTGAAGTGGTTGGCCGGTTTGAGGATACCCGTTTCAAAGGGTTTGGCGTCAGGGTTGGAACCTCGTTCAGGATTGGTAACGGAGGAAGATAGGGCGACGGGTATTTCAACTATTATCAAAGGACTAAACTACTTACCTTTGTGGTTAAATTTCCAGGAGAATCTTTGAAAAAAAGAACACTTTTTATCACCCCGCCATTCACGCAGCTCAACACGCCCTATCCGGCTACGGCATACCTAAAAGGTTTCCTTAACACTTTAGGACGGGAATCATATCAGGCAGACCTGGGCATTGATGTAATCCTCAAATTATTTTCCACAGCAGGCTTACGTCAACTCTTCGACATACTGGATTCATCCGATGCTGAATTAACGGAGAATTGTTTTCGCATTTATTCCCTTCGCGAAGACTATATAGCTACCATTGACCCTGTCATTCGTTTCCTGAAAAATGCTAATCCCACACTGGCGCACCGGATCTGTGACCGGAGCTATTTACCAGAAGCGGGCCGGTTCAGAGAAGTGGAGGACATGGAGTGGGCATTCGGCTCCATGGGTATACATGACAAAGCCAGGCATCTTTCCACACTGTATCTGGAGGATTTGGGTGACCTCATTCAGGAAGCCATCGATCCCCATTTTGGATTTAGCCGTTACGCCGAGCGCCTGGGACGCTCGGCAACCCATTTCGATGACATCGATAATGCTTTAAAGGCGCCAGACACCCTTTTGTCTTCAATCCTGAAAGAATGCCTGGAATCAAAAATACAAGAATACACGCCGGATATGGTTTGCATTTCTGTGCCATTTCCTGGCAATTTATACGGAGGATTCAAATGTGGCCAATATTTGAAGGACCACTACCCTCATATCAAAGTGGCCATGGGTGGTGGTTTTCCCAATACCGAACTCCGGTCTTTGTCTGAGCCCCGGGTTTTTGATTACGTGGACTTTGTGTGCCTGGACGATGGAGAAGCGCCACTAACCACACTGCTTGAGTATCTGGACGGAAGCCGGGAACTGAGCCAACTCAAAAGAATATACAGCCGTGAGAACGGACAGGTGGTCTATCACAATGGCGCCAAAGAAAGAGACGTTCCACAACGGGATGTAGGCACACCCGATTACAGCGACCTGCCTTTGAACGATTATTTGTCGGTAATCGAGATTGTGAACCCCATGCACCGGCTATGGAGCGATGGCCGATGGAACAAACTTACTTTAGCGCATGGCTGCTACTGGGGAAAATGCTCCTTTTGTGATATTTCACTCGATTATATCCGACGTTATGAACCCATCACGGCTGGCATACTTTGCGACCGGATTGAGCAGATCATGGAACAAACCGGCCAGAATGGTTTTCATTTTGTAGATGAAGCCGCACCACCTGCGCTGCTTAGGGATCTTTCTCTGGAAATTATCCGACGTAAACTTACCGTGGTATGGTGGACCAATATCAGGTTTGAAAAAAATTTCACCCCGGATCTGTGCACATTGCTAAAAGCTTCGGGCTGCATTGCTGTTTCGGGAGGATTGGAAGTAGCCTCCGATAGACTTCTCGAACGCATGAAAAAGGGTGTTACGGTGGCGCAGGTAGCGCGCGTTGCGGACGCTTTTACACAGGCTGGTATCATGGTGCACGCATACCTGATGTATGGTTTTCCAACACAAACTGCCCAGGAAACAATTGATTCGCTTGAAATGGTGCGTCAATTGTTCGACAACGGCATCGTGCAGTCGGGTTTCTGGCATCGTTTTGCCATGACCGCGCATAGCCCGGTGGGCCTGAACCCTCAACAATTTGACGTGATGCGAATCGGACCGGAGACCGGTCCATTTGCCGACAATGATCTGGAACATGATGACCCGCTGG
Organism: Dyadobacter sp. 32; assembly: GCF_902506755.1. Lineage (GTDB taxonomy): Bacteria > Bacteroidota > Bacteroidia > Cytophagales > Spirosomataceae > Dyadobacter. Next base: position 2,806,663 of record NZ_LR735258.1, read on the forward strand.
GAACCGATCACCAACGCTTTTCCGAGGGACTAAAAAAATCACTTTTCAACTTCATGCACGGGATATGTCTTGACTTCCCTCTTTCAAAATGGTTCGATTTCAAAGTGCCAAAAACATCCATTCCGGCCGACTATATCCAAAAAAGTATAACGGCGCAGGCGGATTCACCATACCGGTTAAACGCCATGGTGGTGTGGATGGGTAGCCAGCCCGAACTGAATATCTATAAAGAAAAGCGAGGCAAGCAGGTTATTGATATTGCCGAGTTAATATTTTACAACAAAAAGAAAGAATGGGCCCTGGAAGCCCAGGTGGATGTTGCCCATTGGCTGGTATCTGTAATGCCGTTACTCGCAATATCGCATGCAGAACTCATATCTATGGAGGCCTTGAAGACCTCCTTCGAATCGGCAAATCTGGGGTCATTTGAAGATTTCACCCATTCTAAAACCTGGGCCAATTTAAAGTTCGGAGGTTTGCTGATTCTCTAACTAAACGACAATACTTCAAACGAGCTTAAAGCGTCATCAAAAGTGGTAAATACGGCCGGATAGCCTGATTCGACTTTTCCGATCAAATCAGATACACCCATCGCCATCGCCGGTCGTAGTGTTGCCATTTCTATCGCCTCCTGCAAAGGCACGCCGACCATTTTCACAGCATTTCGAACGGCATCACCCAGCGAAATGGTAGCGCCGGCAAGATTCCCATCTGAGTTGGTATATTTTCCTTCACGCAGATAAGCGTCAAATTCACCCCATTTGAATTCCGTCACCTTTTCGCCCAGGAAAAGCGCATCGGAGATAAGAAACAGCTTATCCCCTTTTATTTTATAAGCAACACTGGCTGCTCCGAAATCGCAATGCACACCGTCGATAATGATTGGTGCATACACCGCTTCGTTGTCCAATGTAGCACCAACCAACCCGGGTTGACGATGTGCAAAAGCCGACATCGCATTGTAGAGGTGGGTTACCAGATTCATCCCCTTCGAAAATGCATGCTGTGCTTCGGCGTAGGTGGCATTGGAATGGCCCGCAGATACGGTGATTCCCGACGCAAGCAATAACTCCAGTTGCTCGTCTGTGAACATTTCAGGCGCTATGGTGATCAACCGGATCGTATCTTTCCCATAGCGAATGATCTCTTCCAGCTCATCCATCGTTGGGCTCCGCACATATTCCGCGAGATGTGCTCCCCGTTTGACCGGATTGAGAAACGGGCCTTCCAGATGCATACCCAACACGCCAGAACCCGGATTTTTTCTCAGGTAATTTTTTGTGGCCTCGATGCCTTTCAGAATATTTTCAAGGGAAGACGTAATCAGGGTTGGCAGTACATAAGCAGTGCCGGTTTTCACGCTCGACTGATATATGTCCTCAATGGTGCCCTCCTCCGCCCGTTGGGTAAAATGATACTTTTCACCTCCGTTGATGTGGCTATCGAAAAACCCCGGTGCCAGATTGAAAACCCTTTTTACACCCGGAATGTACTCCGAAGATTTCACGCCTGCAACACGCCCATCCTCAATCGTTATCAACTGGCGTGTGAGATGCTCGTGCCCGGTATATAGATTGTCAACAAAAAGTAATTCAGTCATGGGTATATAGGATTCTCCTTCTCAAAAAATTCTCAAATAGAGCGCTACCGAACGATGATATCAAACCGCGTGAGCAGGCCCGCCAGATCAGACGAAAGAAATTTTGCCTTTTTAACATTGTTGATGGTTGGGTCAATAGTGAAATTTTTACTTGTGGTAAAATCCACTCCAGCCACGTTCGTATTAGCAAAAATAGCATCCCAGAAATCGCAATTATGAAACTTGCATTTGGAGAGGTCCGCCTGAGTAAAATCAGCACCGTGAATTTTGCAATTGCTGAAGGTACTTTTAACAGGTTTTTTTCTTTCAAAAATTGCATAATCCAGGATACAATTATCTAGCTGTATCGAAAAACCAAAGTCTTTACTTTCCGAAAAGTTGATCCCGGTTAGTTTGCAATTGATAAAAATCACATCCGAAAATCTGGCGTTGGCAACAGTCGCATTGCTCAAATTACAATCCTGGAATACACAATCGATAAATGTAATGCCTGCAAGGTTCGAGAAAGTGCAGTTCGTAAATTCTACCTGCTCGAAGTTATCCCTGTGCAGCTCTTCAACCTCTGAATCAAAATTCTTTACAATCTCAAAATCACGTCTGTTAACCACCTGAAACTATTTATAAAGACTCTTAAAAACTATATGTATTTCTTAATGATTGATTTCAGCTGATCCGCTTGTACCACGCCCGATTGTCTCCACATGGGTTTACCATGTTTAAAAACAATCAATGTCGGCACACCCTGAATTTTGTACGCGTTAGCCGCCGCTGGATTTTTATCTACATCAACTTTAATTATAGTGGCCGTTTCGCCCAAATCCGCCTTGAGGGTTTCCAGAATAGGCTTCATCATCTTACAGGGACCACACCATTCGGCCGAAAAATCAACCAATACCGGTTTATTACTGTTTATCAACTCATTGAACGTAGCCATAGTTGTATCTTTTATGTTTCCAGAATAACGGCCTCGTTACGCAAAAGGTTTAATATAACGCAGAATTTTAGTCCAGGCATGTTGCCGCTTCATTTCCATTTGGTGGTAAGGAATTCACCAACCCGTTTTTCAACGAATTCATAGGTAAAGTGGGAATAACAAATGGTCAGAACAATGGAAATGAACAAAGAGAAGCCGATATGAGCCTCCGTAGCCGCCAATTTAAAAAGTCGAAAGAGAATCACGTTTACCATGATCAATACGATTGCATGATTCAAATAAATGGAATATGAAATTTTGCCCAGGTACTGAAATACTTTCCCTGACAGTAAGCTGGATACAATACCAGTGGAGCTGGCAAAGATGATAATACCAACGGAAAAAATCAGCGGGAAAATTAGTTTCAGCAAATTAAACGCGGCGTGATGGGCCACATACATGGAGGCTAGTAAAAGCGCCAGGAAGGGGATCTCGAGTGCTGTTAAATTGAAAGTGAAACGACGGAGTACGAGACACGTAAAAACGCCAACACTAAAGCAGAGTCCTCCCCGGACAAAACCGTAATCATAGGCTAGGAGATATTCACCGTTTACAATGATGAACCAGGCGGAGAAACCGATTACTGCCGCAAAAACATAATATTTTAAGCCTCTGAACAACAACACAATCAGCCCAAACCCAAAATAAGCAATCATTTCGGCCGAAATGGACCACGCTGGATAGTTATTACTTATCCATGTACCAAAAACCGGCGTAGATCCCATGAACGTCAATGTATCCCGGGCTGTAACCAGGTAAAATTCAAAAGGGAGGTCAGTCATATTTTTCATCGGGCTGAAATCTCCCAGAAAGGCAGCGATGATGAATACGATTTCGGTGTAAAAAAGCAAAGGATACAAGCGGATAAACCTTTTCTTTAAAAACTGACCAAAATCGCCGACCGTTTTGATCCTGTCGAGATAATTTATCGCGATGACGAAGCCACTCAGTACAAAAAAGAAATCCACAAACAAACTGGAATTGATTACAAAAAAGTTGTCGTAAAAAATGGATTCCTTAAATGCATTGTGGTGATGTGCGATGACCATAACTGCAAAAATACCACGCAATCCATCGAGCTGTTCAACCCTGTTTTTCATGCGATATTACAATTACGGACAATGAGCATCAGAGAGTAAAGGCAAACTTTAAATATTGAAATCAATTGCTGAGGGCCTGTGTTTGCGAAATCCCCCTGTTAGAATAGGAGTCCAGATATTTAACGCCCAGAAAACGAATGAAGACCGCGTAGGGAAACCAGAACGCAATTTCGGTGGGCTGTCCTCCGGTAAGGAGCAGGATAGACATGGAAACAGCGAAGAAGGCCAGAAACGTTGTCAGTGAATTGGTTCCACGTCTGATTTCGCGTATGGCATAAATAAGCAGAAAAACATTAAACGATGCAAAAAAGATGAACCCAGCAATGCCTTCCGCCACAAAAGATTCGAGCAAGGGAATATCCAGATAAACACTCTTAAAGCCGCGGCCCATCAGGGCATCCCTCGAATAAAATGTTTCCAAAAATTCTTCGAATCCGTTGACCCGCCCCATGGCAGAGTAATCAATATTTGCAGTCGCTGAAAGCTTTACACCCAATGCGGTAAAGACGACGTCCATAATTTTATTTTCGAAATTACCCCAGTAGTTAATCAGAATATCCAGGACATTAGAATATAAACTCAGAAAGTAACGAATGGCCAGAAATCCCAGAATTAACATGAAGATATTTCGATATGTAAAAAACCTTCCAACGCTTCCCAAAGCAGATAGAAAACGAAATCGGAATACGAAATAACAAAAACACATCAGGCCAATACCAAGGTAGCTCGATTTTGCGACGGACAGAACCACCACGGCGATGCTAAACAGTGCCGAGAAAAAAAGGAAAAGCTTCATCAGCACCCCTGAAAACCGGGGCATCAGAACAACCGCTGAAACAAGACAGATCACACCATTCCTGGCTGTCATGTGCGGGTTCCCTCCTGGCCGGGCATTGTCTATCGAGAAACTCACCGCCGCCCGCATACCGGGAGACCAGTTGGGGTCGGTCAGCAAAGAATACACCAGGGTGATGTTACAAAACAGAGAGTACAAAAACAGGACCAGAACCAACGTATCCTTCACATCATTGGGTATATGAAGTAACAGCGCTATGAATACAAAAATGAATATGAGGTACCCTGCATCCGTAGCTGATTTACCGTTATAATTGAGAAAAAAGAAATAATAAACGGTAACCAGCAAGAATCCCAGCCCCATATTGAGCAGGATTATATTGGGTTTGTACAATCGTTGGAAGAGATGCTGTGGTAGCATCAGCAGAAATGCCAGGATAAAAAAGGCAGCCGTAAAGCTACTTCCTGACGGTCCTATCTGTAATGTATCTCTGACGAAAAAAATCATGGGAAACCCATTAAACACCATTGTGATGCCTAATGCGTATCTCAGATTATTAAAGTTGGAAAATATATTAAGAAGACTAAAATTCATCTTGGAAACCCGAATTGCAAATTTTAATTCAATATACTATCAACGCCTGTTCGTGATTCATGGTGTAAAGATATCTCATTTTATCCAAGTCGGGAAACTTATCGCAGAATTGTACAATTCTGACTTCCAAATAACCAGGCAGAACCTCTCCCGTTTTTAAAACCTGTCAATATAATCCACTGCCGTATGGAGTAAAGCGGCCACCCGCTTCCTTAAAAGCCTATGTTCACTGATTTTGGGGAAAATTCCATACCCCCCCATCTCACCAGCTGCAATCTCTACCTTCGCTGCCTCAACCTTTTTTTTGTACTCTTTAAATAATTTCTCAAACGCCCGATTCTCCGATAACAGGCCCACATGATCGGACCACACAGGATCAAAAGTGATCAACCCGGTGAAATCCAATGAAATCAGTGGTTCAGCTCCGGCATAATATATGCCATTCACCACGGTGAGCGGATTGCTCAAGACCGAACGTAGCCCGAATTGCCAGCCCGGATTATTCCTCATCGTTGTCTGCGGAACCCACACAGGCGCGTAATTCAGCCAGAGCTGATCCATACACATACCATTGCACAAATCAAACTTGGCCCGATCAAAGGTTCGGCTAGCCCACCACTGCAACATTTTTTCGGTTCCTTCACTTTTTCTGACCGACCATGCCCCCGAATAAAACATGCCCACATTCAAAATTCTTTTATCGTCCAAACGAGGATCCCTGGGAAGCGGTCCGGTGATATTGGGTGTCAGACACAGATCAAATTCCTGTGGCATCGGCACTATCCCTCTTACCAGCATACTGGAAGGAGCCAAAAATGTAAGCGCATCAAATTCAATTGAGCGATTACCGAAAATATGTAAGGCAAACCAGGGTCGGCAGGCAGCCACCAGTTCAAAATCATAGTACCTGTCACACATTTCCTTAAAACCAGGTATACGCACATCGCTTACGTCTATAACCTGGATTGTATCTGGAAGCGCAGGCAGCGCACAAGTATCCACCCAGCACAGATACATGATCGAATCGGGCTGATAGCGTATCACCGTTTCGGCCAGCACCTGCGCGCCCGCAAGTGTATTTCTATTGCAAACTGTAAAAATAATATTCATACTATACTGGCCACATTCTCACGCAAAGTGAGGTAGACCTTCGATATTTTGATCATTAATACCTGTCAAGCCAAAAGGCCAGGCTTCGCGTTCATTCATTCCAGGCCTTAACTGACTGGATAATTTTACAGAAAATCGCTTCTGAACTATTCGGGTGGGCCGTCGTAATCCCGGCCAAAAGCGGTTTGGTTCAAGTTCCCAAAAAAGGGCATCCTTATGGACGAGCAATGCATTATGACGATAAGCATGTGCTTCACTTTTCTTCCTTTTCAAGGTGTTCACAAATCGTTCGATATGGCAAAGGAACAACCCGTTACCGGCAAAGTCGGTATCCATAATCTGTATTTGTTGATCACTCAATCCACGAATTCGACCTAGAAAATCAAAAAAACCAGGTTCCCTTTCCGAATTAGCCCTTAAAAAATCGTATCCCTGTTTACACCAATAATGCAACTCGTCCTTCACGATCCAGCTATTCAATTCGTGGATCAAAAGAAATTCACACCAGCTAAATCGTTCATAAAAGCCTTCCATCAAAAAAAGAGATGCCAACGTACTTCTTGTTTTAAAGTATTTATCACTAAAAGAAACAAAAACCGCACGTTCATATGCTTGCTTCAACCCGGCAACATCGGCCTGATCCGACACGACAAAAATCAGCGAATACTTCCCTAATGCCGCTTCACAGTGATCAAGGATTCTCCTTTCGATGGTAGAAAGCACCGGATTCAAAATAGGCACTACAACTGACACGAGCTCTTTCAATTAATCATTCGATTTGGTGGTTACAGCGTTTGTAATTTTTTGATAAAATATTGAGCTGGTCTTTTCAACAGTTTCCTTACCCTTTGGTAGCGTCTGACTTTGGGTGGCTTGATATAGGCACAACTGAACTTCCTATAATAAGCATTTCCATTTAGCACCAATTGATTACGATACAATTCAAAAAGTGGTATCGCATCAACTCGCTCCGAAAGCAGGAACCGGTCCTGGTATTTGGAAAGCACGTCGGGTTTGGCAGGATCATAGCCGCTAAAATGAAAGAAAATCAGCGGGTGGTGCTCATTGACGAAATAGGTTTCGTTCTGTTTGGAAAATTGCCGTTCGTGCAGGTTCCAATAAGCAGCATTGTAACCTGGATTTCTCTGCACGCACACATTCTCCACAAATACAGGAAGAAAATTCATCCAATTCTGGTCAACAAAAAGGCCATTGCAAAGATCTATCAGGCATTCATACCTCAACTTTTCTTCCCACCACTTTATAAAACGCATATTGGCCACATTACGCCGGAAAGCCACAAATCCTAAATTATAGACCCCGGTATTGAGGTGATGGAGCTCATTGGGTGTTAACCGATCCTCTATCGGCGTATTGATATGCGGGGTGAGCACCGCGTTGTGCGACTTCAAAGAAGTCAATAGCTCGGTTAGAGGCTGGAAAACAATGATGTCCGGATCAAAGTAGATCACATGATCAGCATCCGGGTATTTCTCAAAAAAGTAAGTAAAGCAAAAAGGCTTTACCGCGGTATTCAGTTCGGTAATATCGTAGCGAAGCGCAATCTCTTCCAGGTCGTCAATACCAATCTTATCGATTTCGATCATTGGATACATCATTGTAAACGACGAATCGAATTGAATTCCCTCCAATTTATCGACGAGTGCAATGAAAAAGAGAATTTCCGGGTTTGTTGATTTAAGCGAATCGCCCAAGGTCCGGGCCTGAGCCAGATAATTTATAGAACAAATGGTATAGGCAATCGTCATTGATTATAATTTTCTGCCTGCAAAGGTAGATACTTTTGAATAACCGCCTCGATTTGATTGACGCTTCTCTCGGTATTATGTCTCGCCAAAACCTTTTGTCTACCTATTTTTCCCATTTGCTCGCGTAATGCCGGATCCAATACCAACTGAATCAACGCATCCGAAGCCGCCGAAATGTCGAGATAAGGAACTACAAAGCCTGCATCTTCCTCAATGAGCTCAGGTGCGCCCCCCGCTCCTTCGAAGCATACCACCGGAATTTCGGCCAATGCCGCTTCCAGAACAACCAAAGGATAGGGATCTTCTCTCGAACTGAGCATCAAAACATCAAATCTGCTTATAAAATCCAGGGCCTGTGGCGTTGGCTGAACCAGTATAATCCGCTTATCCAATCCCATCAATCGGATGTCATCTTCTATCAACTTGTAAATGTCATGCTGCGGCCCGGCGCCCACCCACACAAAATATACAGGAAGCGGGTTGGTTTTTTGAATGACACGCCTGGCGATCCAGTTAAAAATATCATTTCCCTTTCTCCATTCCGCATTGCCACAACCACCTATGACTACCGCATCTTTGGGAATTCCGAATTGCTGCTCTGTAAGATCCTTTACTACGTTTTGCAACCGATGATCTATAAGATCATGATCTATAAGCGTAAAAGTGCTCACATGATCCACCGCAAATCCGTAGTGGGTAATGTAGTGATCCGCTACTGCCTTTGATACGGCAATCAGGTGGCTTGCCTTTTTGAGAAGGTAATCCAGGTGAAGTTCCCGTGTGTAGATTTTGACAGACATCCCGAGCTCATGTACAAACAGAACCATGGGTAAATGATGTAAAAATTGCAGCGTATCGTAGTAAACACCGGCGTTGGCAATGGAATTGACAAATACCAGTCCGATTTGCTGCGCTTCAAGTTCAGCTACTACTCTTTCCTGCTCTTTGTGAACATTATGCTGTTCATAAAGCTTGTAAAGGTTTACCTTTTTGAGAATTTTGCCTGTCAAAGGCCTGTTAAAAATCGTATTTTCTCCGTAAAGTTTGGTGATACTAATCACTTCAGCAAACTCATCCTCGAGTTCCCCTCCGTTGCAAAGCAAGAGATGCATCGGAAAATTTCGTTTTTTGAGGAGCCGTAATAATTGCAGAAGCAGCAGCTGACTACCAGCCCGATTGGCATCATGACAAACAAATAGTATCTTTTCTAACTTCATTACAAAAATAATAACATTCAGGCCCGGAGTCTGAAATGGAAACACTCCAATCTTATTGTCCTCTCAATATGCTTCAAAACTTTTTTTGCCCGGTACTTTTTTTGCCGGATTGCCAATGTATATCCCCCACTCTTCCGTATCCTTCGTTACAGCCGATGCCATACCTACCAGTGTTCCCTGCTCAATGTGCATGTAATCTCTGATGGTACTATTTACCCCAAAAAAACAATAAGGTTCTATGACGCAATGACCCGACATCACTACATGGGAGGTAAAAAATACGTGGTCCTTAATTTTTCCGTGATGACCTATGTGGTTTCCACTCCAGATCACCACATTATTCCCAATCGTGGTGTATGGCTGGATGGTGTTGTCCTCCAGAATAAAGCAATTTTCCCCGACCACACTTTTGTCAAAAATCGTAGCCCTGGAACTGATATAAGAAATGAACGAATATCCCTTCGCTTTGGCCTCGTTATAAATTTTCTCCCTGTTCCGGTTCATGTTACGACCTGTCATGGGGGCAAAAAAAGAATATTCCGCAGGGGAAAATATTTTTTCAACGTCTTCAAATGCGACCACGGGTAAGCCATGGAACGACTCATCGGCCAAATATTCTCGGTTTACTGCAAACCCGGCTACTTCGTGTTCCGAGTCATGCTGCAGATAGTAGTGTGCCAATTCAGCCGTATCCAGAACGCCAAAAATGATAACTTTAGCCATATTAGATCAGTTCGTACTCTTTTAACAATGAATTTACACTTTCAAGATTATTGAACATCAAAACGTCAATAATCGACAACCAAGGTACGAAAGCATTTTTAAACTGAGGATATGGACCTGCTGTACTTTTAATAAAATATAGTTCAACACCTTCCACCCTAAACCGCTCTTTATCGTAAAGTGCCATTCCCCCGATGGGATTGATGTACCTTCCGGCATTTTCCTGTTTGCAGATGTCCAGTATTCTTTCCTGAGCTTTAAGGTCTGAATTTTTATACACCCGCGAAGAATCTACTATTTCCGTATCAATCCGCAGATAATTACAGATTCTTCTGATACAATTTACAACGAGACCACTGATTGTATCCGTTTCGAAATGTACGATTTCTTCAACTATTGGGAAAACCGTTTGATAATTCGGCGCCTTTTGATAGGCTTGCTGAACCGTTTTAAGCAATTTTTTACGCCACGGTTCAGTGTTTAACAAGTCAACCTCGTAGATCAGTTTGTTCTGGCTCGCATTCTTTAAGGGGATGGTTAAGAGGTGATCTTTTCCGGAAAGCAGTATACGATTTCTATTGATCCACCCCTTGTTAATGAAATTAACGTCATCGTAAATCACAAATTTATCGACAGCATTAATCAATTGAAAATATCCAATATAGGGGAATATATAAGGCTGCATGATAGCGATGGTCATATTTTTGGCCCTCATTATTGATTTGGTGAAAAAAGAGAAGAAACCAGGATTGCCTGATCAAAAGCTGAAATTCTTTCAGCAACAGTGCGCCCTCCTATTTTAATTTACGCAGATAATAATCCTCCCCCTTTTCGGCTAACCCTGTCATCGTGGTGTCACTTCCAAGCCGGATGTCCGTTGGGAGCGCCTTGATTCTACTCGTGTCATTGATAACACTTTTGGCATAAAACAAATAATCGGCATCCTTGGGAATGGGCTGCAAACCTTTTTCAAATGGATTAATAGAAATCAAACGGCGGGTCAGGTCCGGTCCATACAGCGGATATTCAAAATCGCTGTTAACTGTACCCAAAGCAACGGTGGCGCTACGCGGCACCAGGGAGTCGAATCGCTGATATGCCCTGGTAACGTCCGGCCGTGCAAATGTCTGAAATGCAATCCGATCCGCATTAAAGGCCGACTTCATACCATAAGCAGGAAACGGCAATGCCCGCATATTCAGAAACACCGCCATCACTGCGGATACACAAGCCGTCATGACCACAATGGCAATATAGCCACGCCAGATGCTTCTTCTGGGTTTTAAAATGGTAAGCCGGTGATGTGAAAATAACAACAACAGAAACAGAACGCCAAAAAGGCCCGTTCCGATAAAATAACGGCCCTTGAAAGGATCATAAGCGGCGGTGTACGATATCGCCAGAAAATGCAGTATAAACGCCAGTGCAAGAAACCAGTGAACCCTGGAACGCAGCACCCTGAAAAATACAAGCAGAATGATGGGCAATATGAGGGCAAAACCCAAAACACCCCAGTAAGGAATGGCATTGTAATAATCGAAACCTCTGTTGAATCGGAAAGGAACGATCGTAAAATCCTGCTCTTCGTCCAGTCTCATGCCTAGTTTATCTTCCAGAACGATAATTGGTTTACGAATTGTCTGATTCAGATCAAATCCCCACTGTGCATTGCGGATCCCATCCAGATTAAAAAAGTCATAAGAATAGCGTACCACATTTCTGCTGCCTTGTTCAAACAGGTTCCGCAGAGAGCCGGCCCTTTCGATGGACTGGTGCTTCAAAGCAGTGGGTGGACCAATCGGATGACCAAATACCTGAATGTTCCTTATGTAGCCGGAGGGAAGTGCATACACCATCACCGACATTACAATTGAAACAGCCAGACGCCAAAAACGGTCTAAAAAAACACGGGTATTAGGGGCAGCAAATACCGTGTAAATCATGATTACAAATAAAGAGGGCAGCAAAAAGACAAATGTGATCTTATGCCCAAGCGCAATACCGAAAGTAAGCCCGGCAAGATACAGGTACTTGTTTTCCCGGGTGTTAAAATACGTAAACAGATAATACATTAAACAGCTCAGATAAGCAGTCAAAACGATATCCGTTTCGGTGGATATTGCCTGAACAAGAAAATCCAGAAATAAACTGTAACATATTGCACAGAATACGCTTGCAGACAGATTTCTGCCAATCCGCTGCGCCATGCCAAAAACAGCAACCACCGTAATCCAGTATGAAAGATAATGAAGCAACTTCATTGCATTTTCTATCTTGCCGCTGATGAGGTAGGAATAGATCTGAATGGTAGTCGGGCTTTTCGGATAGGTATCCATGTTCCAGTTTGCACCACCGAAATGAGCCATGGTGCCATTTTGAATATAGCGGATCACCCGGTTCAAATGGCCTGTCATGCTGTCCCATTCATTCGGTGCTGTAAAAAGCACGAGTGCGAGATTGGCAACACTCACGATAAGAAGCGTACCGAAAAGTATCGTAAAAATAAACCGAAGGTATAATGACAGCTCCTTACTCCACAAGCAGAAAGTACTCCATCGGTTACGAATAACCGAGCGAATAGAAAATACCTCTTGTACGGGTAAAATAAAGGACCAAAACAGGTACTGCAGGCCGATCGCAACATAATTTCCGACTATCCAGCTGAAAGTATTCGCAGTCTGATCAATCGCCGAAAGTATAAAGCCAACCGGAATCACAGAACCAATAAACAGCACAAAGGAGTTGATGAGCCATTCGGTAAGCGAGGGCTTGGAAAGCCTTTTGGAGACATATCCAATACAGGCGATAAATAAAAGAAATGATAGCCAGTAAAGAATAGCCATGAGACTATGCTGGTAAGTAATTGTTAATAATTCCCGAAATTCTCCTCACATCATCTTCAGGAAGACCCACATACAAAGGTAAACTCAAAACACGGGTAGCAATATCCTCCGAAACAGGACATGGAAACTGTTTTGGCATAAACTTCAATGTATTCAATGAAGGATAAAAGTATCTTCTGGGAATGATATCTTCGGCACGAAGTGCTTCCATCACGGTCTTCATGATTTCCTCCGAAGGAAATACAACCGGGTAGTAGGCGTAATTGTATTCCAGATCATCCGGACGTGCTGGGGCACTGAGCACATTCCAGTTCAACAGGCTGTCGTACAAGTCGAAAACCGTTTTCCGGGCTGAGATAATGTCCTTCACATGGGGTAAGTTACAGAGGCCCATCGCGGCGTGAAACTCCGAATTTTTTCCGTTGATCCCTGCATAGAAATAGTTTTCATCTCCCTGATGCCCGAATGCGCGCAGCAGATGAAACTCTTTGTCCAACTCAGGGTGATTGGAAATCAATGCCCCTCCTTCAATCGTATGAAATACTTTGGTGGAATGGAAACTGCATGTACTTACATCACCATAAGAAAGCAATGAGCGGCCTTTGTACAGAACCCCAAATGCATGAGCCGCATCGTAAATCACTTTAAGACCGTGCTTCCTGGCCACAGCTTCGATTTTCTCTACATCACACGGATTTCCATAAACATGCGTAGCCAATATGGCGGTAGTAGCAGGCGTAATGGCTGCTTCAATAAGATCGGCATCTATATTAAAAGTGGTCCTGTCTATGTCCACAAAAACGGGTATACAGTTTTCCCAGATAATTGCATTGGAGGTAGCACAGTAGGAAAAAGGGGTCGTAATGACCTCTCCCGTTATACCCAGAGCCTTGATTGCAATCTGTAGAACTATGGTGCCATTGGTGCAAAAGTATAGGTGGTCAACATGAAGGTATTCCTTTAGCTGCTGCTCCAGTTCCTGTAAAAGCGGACCGTTATTGGTAAGGTAGCCTCTCTCCCAAATACCCTTTACATATTCTATATAGCGCTCCTGATCTGGTAAGAATGTTTTGGTGACGTTAATCATTCACTATGTGCTCTGTTTGACGGATAGAAAAATTAAGTTGAGGACGAATGTATCCGGGCCATTTACCGTACCAGGTAACATTTTCACGATAATCCTCAATATCAAAAACAAGAGCCTCTTCCATGTTGTAAACTATTGTGCTGGTATCCTTTACGATCATCATGGAAACCACATAGGAGCCATCGTTCAAAAAATGTCCAGGAATCTCACAAGTTCCTGTTACCAGCCCTTTTGCCAATTGTTCCGATGGTGTGCCGACATTAAAAATACATTCACCAGTGAAGGTATAAAGGTGCATACTTAAATTGAGGTTCGCACCCTCTTCCAGGTTCCAAAACTGGAACTGAAAATTGATGGGCGTGCGTACGTCAATATGCGAAAGATTATCCACGTATTCAGGAAAAAGCTTGAAACTCTTAATCCGAACCTGATCATTTCCGGGAGCCTTCTCAATGTCATCCCAGTGCTTTTCAAGCACTTTATGGGAAACCTTACTGAGGTAATTGGTGACAATATGTGTCGTATCTCCCTGATCTATCAACAATCCCTTTTCGAAATAAAAAGACTTATTACAAAGTGCCTGAATTGCGGTAAGATTGTGACTAACGAAGATCAGTGTCCTCCCGCTTTCAGATACATCCCGCATTTTACCCAGACACTTTTTCTGAAATTCGGTATCGCCCACGGCCAGTACCTCATCCACAATAAGGATCTCCGGGTTCAGGTGGGCAGCAATGGCGAACCCAAGCCTTACATACATGCCTGATGAATATCGTTTGACAGGAGTGTCCAGAAATTTCTCCACACCCGCAAAATCCACGATGGCGTCGAATGACTCACGGATTTCTCTTTTCGCCATTCCGAGAATTGCTCCATTGAGATAGATATTTTCGCGACCTGTCAGCTCAGGGTGAAAACCTGTGCCTACTTCAAGTAAACTGGCAATGCGGCCTTGTATTTTGATTTGACCTGTGGTTGGTTCCGTAATACGGCTAAGTATCTTTAGAAGTGTAGATTTGCCAGCTCCGTTGTGCCCGACAATTCCAATTCGGTCTCCCTGATCAATCCTAAAATTAACATCTTTAAGAGCCCAAAAATCCTCCTTCTCTGCAAAACTCGCATCATCCTTCTTACCCGAAAACAACTTGCCCACCTTGTCGGCGACAATGTCTCTCAGGCTCGAAGGACCATTCTTACGTTGATGGTCGATGACATATTTTTTGCTGATGTTTTCAGCTACAATTACTGACATGCTCAAATTTAGCTATTTCAGATATGATCTACGAAAGTATTTTCCTTTTTTCTAAAATATATAAGAGAAAAAACCAACACCAGAAATGAAATGGTGACTGTGTATGAAAGTGTTTGGGGATTAAAATGTGACCGGTCTCCCAGCAGGCACCATTTAAACCCATCGATGATCCCGACCAGCGGGTTCATGTTGTAATAACGTTCAAACCAGGTGCCCTTCGCCAGGCTGCTGCTATACGAAACCGGGCAAGCCCATGTACCCACCTGTATCATGAAAGGAATAAGCTGACCAATATCTCGAAAACGAACATTTAACACCGCGAAGAACAACCCAAACCCTAATGAGGTCACAAAGGTAAGTACCAGGAAAAACGGGAGAAAAATCAAATTAACACTGACTGGATATTGATAGTAAACCATCAGGGCCAGAAAAATGCAGAATGTGAGCAGAAAATCAACGAAACCAACCGCGATCGAGCTCAACGGCATGAGCAACCGGGGAAAGTAAACCTTGGACACTAGGTTGGAATTGATGACAATACTATTGCTTATTTGCTGGAAAGTATTGGAGAAAAAAGTCCAGATCGTTAACCCGCTCAACACCATCAATGGGTAGGGAATCCCGGGATCTCCTTTCATTTTAGCCAAAAAGCTAAACACAAATACCATCACCATCATCGTCATGAGCGGCCTGAGCACACTCCAGGCCACGCCCAGTATCGTCTGTTTGTAACGAACCGAGATATCTCTTTTCGAAAGTATCCAAAGCAATTGCCTGTTGAGCCACAGATCCTTCCAATAGTCCTTCTCGGAACCTCCAGCCTTAATTGTAATGGTATGTTGCATATGGATTACGCCTTATTCTCAGAAATAGAATTGAATACGCTTTTGAAATAAATCACAACCAAAGCAAGCAGAAAACCGGACAATACGCCTATTTTCAATCTCTTCTGGTCATTCTTTTTAGCGTCAAGCGGAAGCTTAACATCTTCAATAATTGTAAAAAGCGGAGCTTCCTTCACCAACGAAACGCGCATTCGCTCTGCACTTGCCACCGCTTCGGTGTATAGTCCCTGAATAAATGACGTGCTTCTTTCCAGCTTATTAGCAGGGACTTTGGCGACCGGATCAATAATCATGCTACTGTTATACAATGCCCTTGCAAGCCTGGTCTCGGTATTGCTCAGAATGGCTGCCAGGGAATCAGCCCTTCTTTCCAAAAGCCTCAGGGTTTTCCTGGTTTTCCTGGTCTGGTTTTCCGTATACACCTCTTCCACGGTTTCAAGCAAAGTATTCAACCATAACACACTAAGATTAGCATTTTCAGTCGTAGCCGTCAGGGTTATGAATGAAGACTTGCTCCCCAACTCTTTAATTCCGGTAACATTCTGCGCCTTTTCAACAACCTGGTTAAGCAAAATCCTGTCGTTCAGGCTCATTTTGACACTGTCCTTTTTTACAAAATGAAAGTTTGCCAAATCTTCCCGCTCTTCCCATTCCTTCTGTTTGATACCTGATGAGTCAATAAAGAAATTCGCTAATAAGGTCTTTTTACCATTAATTTCGAGTTCTTTCATCAATGTACGTTCCATGACAGGACGTGAGGTAACAAAGTAGAAAAAATTCTCTCCTACAAAAATATTTGCGTCGGGCGTACTGCCTCCCAGACCCACCAGACCTGCCAAATCCCCCATTCCGGAATTACCTCCACCGCTTGTTCCCAGATTGAACACCATGGTAGCTTCATACTCCGTGGCAGTTCTCAGATACTGATCCATACCAAAACCAATACCAGCACCTAGCACCGAAAACAAAACCAGTATCTTCCAGTTTTTTATCAGGGCATCTTTTATCTCTATAACCTTTATGATGACATCCCTGGGGGTCAGCTGATCATCAGGAACCTGAGTCGTTGTGTTCGACATATTCGTTTATTTATTTAAAGCACTCAGTGCAAATACCAGACCTACAAGCGAAAGAATAGAGCCCAGCAATCCGGATACCTGGCCGATTGCCTGCTGCGGTGTAATTGCCGGTGCATTCCGGACGGGAACAAATATCTCCGAGCCGGGTTTCACTTTCGGATAAATATTAAACACCATGAACCTTCTGGTACGATCTACGGACCCGTTCGGGTACTTGATGTAAGAACTTTTCCTTAACGACTTCGTCGTAAACCCGCCTGATTGCGATATATAATCAGGGAAGTTCATCCCTTTTGAATACTTCACAGTTGTTGGGTAGAGTACCTCTCCGATCACCTGTACAGTTTCCAGTCTCTTGGGAACACGGATAATATCTCCTTCCTGCACAATCAAATCTTCAAATGACCCCGGAGACTTAAGTATTTTATGAAGTTCTATGCCTACCCGCTCTTCCTTTACAATGGGTGAATCCCCTGCAACTACTCCTGCCTTTACATTGTCTTCTGCGGCTTCTACATCTTCCCGGTTAACGGGCGCGTCAATGGGCCTTACAACGGTTCTACGAAACAGCGTAGCATCCTCAGGCGACCCCAGTTCGGTTAAACCCCCTGCTCGCTTGATGATATCACTGATCTTATCATTTTTGTTGATTATCGCCCATTTTCCAGGAATTAATACCTCCCCTTCAACAAACACGGATTGCTGTACCTGATAATTAGGGGCTTTCCTCACGATTACCTGATCATAGGGCATTAGTACAAACCCACTCTCTTTGCTGTTCAGACTTAGATCCCGATTGATATTAAAAAAGTGGCTCTCCGATACTCCCGCATCGGCCTTACCCGGGATGCCATCTCTTCTCCGCCTCACGACTTCTACCTGAGAATTATATGCGGACTCCTTAAATCCTCCTGCCTGTACCAAAAGATCTTCAATGGTCATATCGGCCATGTAGGGGAATTTACCCTGATTTTCAAGCACTTTAACCCCATTTACTTCCCCTTCGATGACGACAAACGCAGGTTCTGCCATTTCAAATTTTGAAGGAATTATAACCTGATCCAGGCGGGTTAATATAAGGTCTGGCGCGACATTGTTCATAATATCTGTCAGGTTCAACGGAATACTCGTTATCGTCAGATCAGGATTGGTTCTCAATACACTTATTCTACCTACGAAAGCATCTTCACGTAATCCTTGCGCGTTCTCAATCAATTTCTTCAAACTGGGACTGGTTTCCAGGGCAAAGGGTCCGGGCCTCATCACAGCACCTTCAATGGTTACCTGATTTTCGAAACGATCCAGAATCGTCTCCACATTAATAGAGTCGCCGGTCGACATCACGAAGGCAGAAAACAAATCCTCAGGAACATCAAACATTTTTCTTTGGCTTGATGTGATGCGCTGCAGTTTTACCCTTGCACGATAAGCGCGATCGTTGAATCCCCCGGCGTATCTGATCAGATCGCCGAGCTTTTCATCAGCGGTCAATTCGTATATCCCAGGCCTTTTAACCTGGCCGGTTACCTCAACCCTTTTCAAATAAGTACCTACAATGACATTGTCATTGTCCTGAACCCGAATGTCGTTTTCAAATTTTCCATTGGTAAGAAAGTCGTAAATGTCCAGGTTAGCCACAACCTTCCCCTGCCTTACGACCCTGATGTCCCTGAATGTACCGATCTCATTCGGGCCGCCTGCCTGATAAAGCACGTTAAACGCAGTAGCCAGTGACGGAACCGTATAAGCTGCCGGATTAATAACCTCCCCCGTAACAAAAACCTTAACATCCCGTACAGTTCCCAGTGTGACCATTAATTTGGTTGGGGCAGTGGACCCGCCAGAGCCTAAAAGGCCCGGCTGAAATTTTGACAACCTGTCAATTAATATTTTTCTCACCTCTTCTATGGTTCTTCCTGCCACCGCGATATTACCGGCACTGGGTAAAGTGATAAAACCATCTTTGGTCACTATCCTTGTCCAGTTCACTTCTGCATAATTGTACAGAAAAATATTCAGCTCATCACCTGGCCCCACCACGTAATTGAAAGGGGTAGCAATCTGCAGGTTGGGTGTAGGGTCAAAAGTCTTGTTCGAAAAAATGGAGGAACCATAAATTCTGTTAAGCAATGCATTTTTCTCCTGTTGTTCGGGGCTGAGAACGCCTGTGGTCTCCGTGTTGTTTTTAGACTGGTTTCCTTCCTGTCCCTGCGCATCGGTGGTTGGCGCCTTACCCTTATCGGCACTGTTCGCTGCGTCCTGAATCTGCTGATTCGTAGGTTGGTTCGCGTTTCCCGTATTTCCAGGCGTATTCCCTCGGGGAGCGCCCTGACTATTTCCTGCCGGCTGGGCACCCGGACTCGGAGCGCCGGAAGAAGGAACTCCACCCGTTGGGGGCGCTACAACCTGAGCAAACGATGGGAACCAAACAATTGTTGAAAAAAGAAAAGATAAGAGGTAGTGATAATATTTGGAAGACTTGTTATGGTTCATATGTAGTATTATTGTACTAAAAAATCCGGTGAATGCCATCAAAGGTACTAGATACCCGTCGTTTTAGTGTGTTTTTAGTGTGTGCACTGAGAACTTAGACTTTGAATATTTAGACAAAGTAAATTAGATTTTTCCTATTTTTAAAGAATTTCTAGTAATCGGTCATCTGTTATATTTAATTGATGTGATTTTAAAGGTAACGTTTAATGCTATGAAATATTAAAAACCAAGCTGAATAATACAAACAGATAAAATTATAGTATTCAAATATGATGGAAAATGCGCCCGCTGTACAATACGATGAGGATAGTATAAAGTCACTTGACTGGAAGGAGCATATCAGATTACGGCCTGGTATGTATATAGGTAAGCTTGGAGATGGCTCTTCAATAGACGACGGAATATATGTTCTGGTAAAAGAAATCGTAGATAATTCCATCGACGAGCACATGATGGGAAATGGAAAAGTGATAGAAATACGAATTTCGGAACATAGGGTTGAGGTAAGAGATTATGGTCGTGGAATTCCCCTTGGAAAAGTGGTGGACTGTGTATCCAAAATCAACACAGGCGGTAAATACGACTCAGGCGCATTTCAGAAATCCGTGGGGCTGAATGGGGTCGGAACAAAAGCGGTGAATGCCCTCTCCAATTATTTCAAAGTTCAGTCCTTTCGGGAAGGAAGAGCCAAAACGGCCGAATTTCAACAGGGATTTCTGGTATCGGAATCCCCCGAAGAGCCGACCAATCAACGCAATGGTACACATATGGCTTTCGAGCCTGATGGGATGATCTTCAAAAATTTCAGATACATCCCGCAGTATCTGGACAATATGATCTGGAACTACTGCTATCTGAATGCCGGTCTGACCATAAATTTCAACGGCCAGAAGTTTATATCCCACAATGGCTTGCTTGATCTTCTAAAAAGCAAGTCGGATGCGGAAACCATACGGTATCCGATCATTCATCTCAAAGGTGAAGACATCGAGATTGCCATGACGCACTGTAATCAATACGGTGAGGAGTACTATTCTTTTGTAAACGGACAGTATACTACGCAGGGAGGCACACACCTTACCGCTTTCCGGGAAGCCATTGTGAGGGCTGTTCGTGAACATTTTGGCAAGGATTATGCACCCGAAGATATTCGCTCCTCCATCATCGCGGCGGTTGCCATCCGGGTTCAGGAGCCGGTTTTTGAATCACAAACCAAAACCAAGCTGGGTTCCAACACCATCACGCCCGATCCCAATAGTACAACTGTGAGAACTTTTGTAAACGACTTCATTAAAGAGAAGCTCGACAACTTTCTGCACATGAACCCCGAATCCAGGGATGCATTAAAAAAACGCATTGAGCAGTCGGAAAGAGAACGTAAGGAACTGGCCGGCATCAAAAAACTGGCCAATGACCGTGCAAAAAAGGCCAATTTACACAACAAGAAACTGAGAGACTGCCGGCTCCACCTGACCGATCTAAAAAATGAGCTTCGTTACGAAAGCACGCTCTTTATTACTGAGGGTGATTCTGCCAGTGGTTCCATAACCAAATCCAGAAATATTCAGACGCAGGCAGTTTTTAGTTTACGGGGAAAGCCTTTGAACTGTTTTGGCCTCAACAAAAAGATCGTGTACGAGAATGAAGAGTTTAATCTGCTTCAGCATGCACTGGATATCGAGAACGGTGTAGAAAATCTACGTTTTTACAAAATCGTGATTGCCACCGATGCCGATGTGGATGGTATGCACATCCGGCTTCTTCTGATGACCTTCTTCCTTCAGTTTTTCCCTGATCTGGTTCGAAATGGACACTTGTATGTTCTGGAAACACCACTGTTCCGGGTAAGAAATAAGAAGGAGACCTTTTATTGCTACAATGACGAAGAGAAAAAGGAAGCCATTTCAAAACTGGGTGGCAAACCGGAAATTACACGATTTAAAGGTTTGGGCGAAATCTCTCCCGATGAATTTGGCAAGTTTATAGGAGAAGACATGCACCTGGAACCGATCTTCCTTCAGCACGAAACCTCCATCCAGAAGCTGTTGACCTACTTTATGGGAAAAAATACTCCCGAACGTCAGCGATTCATTATTGATAATCTGAAAGTTGAAAAAAATATAGAAGAACTTGCGCTGGCCGTGTGAACAGATCAGCAAAAATTTCCAATCAAATAACCTGAATTTTGTGGAATTAAACGATTTAAGAAACAGGATTGATAAACTGGACGACCAGATGCTGACGCTCCTTAATGAGCGGATGGAGCTGGTTAAAAATATAGGTGAAGTTAAAAGAGCCTCTAAGACAATTATATACCGACCCGAGAGAGAAAAGGCAATATTAGACCGGTTGCATAAATCAAATAACGGATTGCTGACCAGAAACGCAATAGATGCCATCTTCTTTGAGATTTTTGCCGTTTCGAGAAACCTGGAATTACCAGAACGGATTGCCTACCTGGGACCGGAAGGTAGTTTCACCCATCAGGCTGCTGAGGGGCGATTTGGTGCCATGAGCGAATACCTTGTATTGCCCACCATTCATTCGGTATTTGAAAGTGTGGAGACGGGTCGTGCACGGTTTGGCGTTGTGCCCATTGAAAATAACCAGCAGGGGATCGTTGTGGAAACGGCCGATTATCTGCGCGAAAAAAACCTGACCATCGTAGCAGAAGTGTTGCTGCCTATTCATTTCACATTCTCATCGCAGTCCGACTCTCTGAAAGAAATCAAGCGGATTTATTCCAAAGATATTGCCTTCCGGCAATGTGGCAAATTCATTACGGAGTATCTCGACGGCCTTGATATTGAACTCGTGCCAGTGGAATCTACTTCAAAAGCAGCCAAACTCGCTTCTCAGGAAGTAGACTCTGCCGCAATCGGCTCTTCTATTTCCGCAAGACTTTTCGGTGTTCCTATCCTGTTTGACAACATTGAAGATAGTGATCAGAACAAAACCCGATTTTTGATACTATCAAAAGACGTGGTTAATGCTAAGAGTGGGGCAGACAAAACGACCATAATCGCTAATTTACCAAACACCAATCGTCCGGGAGTTCTTTACGAATTTCTGAAGGAATTTAATGACCGGGGTATCAACCTTACCAAAGTTGAGAGCCGACCACTTCGTGGAGAATCTGCGTTCAGATACTGGTTTTTGGTTGAATTTTTAGGTCACATAGAGGATGAAGGCGTTCATCAGATCATGGAAAAATATGGTTCGCATCTCAAATGGGTGGGAAGCTACGTGCGGATATCGTAGCTAACCACACATTAACCTCTTACCACCATCTGTAAAATAAGCCAACGGACGTATTCAGAGAGGCGACTCCCTTATCGATATAGCCATTTTTGAATGATGTGCCTGCATATTTGACCCTCACATCAGCCCCAAAGGATCCATCCCGCTTAAACAAAAATTTCGACCCCAGTCCTACCCCATAGGTGGGACTGATTTTTTGAACCGGATCGGAAAAGATACCGTAATACACGGTGTAGTCAAGAATACTCACTCCTCCACTCACATGAACGTAGGGCTGAATGGTTGCGTTTTTAGGCAGAAAATGATAATTGGCAAAAAACTGGATCGGGTACTGTGTTAATGTTCGCGTCTGGACAGCGGAGATTGTCTCCTCACCATTTTCATAAACATCCCTCGGAAGTCGTTTTTGAAAATAGGAATAACCTACTTCACCACCAACCGACACCGGTCCGCGCATGATCCATTCCATGGAGATGGAGTAATTTTCAAAAGACGTTTTATCAATGTAAGCATCCGAAAAGGAAGACAACGGCACTGCACCGGTAAGTCGTACGGTAGCAAGGTAATGCGAGTAACGCTCAAACGGGGATGGTAGTGTATATAACTTAGGCGCATCCTGAGCAAACCCCACATAGGAGGTGATCAGCAAAAACGCCAGCATACTTATTTTTTTCATCAGAAAGGTTGTTTTAGTTTTGAAGGACTTTTCGGCCCATTCAATTATTTTTAAGATAAGATGACTGCCCGAAAACCGAGTCAACCATTTGGCTAACAAATGAATCATTCCCCAAACCGCTTCCTCTGATCTGCGCATTCCATATCACTTTGATCTTGTTATTAACCGTATCAGGATTTTTCAAATCGATCATCGACATGGACCAGTAGCTCTCGCTGGTTTGGTAATACGTGTAGTAGTTGGGATAGCCATATCCATAGCCTCCTCCATAACCCCAATACGGAGATATGGGCTGGGAAACCACATTTAAGGAAGTGTTGGTTATTCTGGCAAGGTTAATGCCCACATCAGGTTTGGCCGATGCCAGCACGTATTTGTATCCCAACTTTTCCATATTGTCAATAATTCGGATCAGCATAGCCCGATCAAGGCTGGTAAGACCAGTTCCCGAATAATTGTCTTCGACTACCTGCACCGAGTCCACAACACTGAAAGTCTTGTACAACTTAAAATTGGCCTGATTATCGTGATTGGTAACAAAGATCTGTGAATCAGAATCTGAAAGCCCCGACAGCGGGTCTTTGCTGCAGGAAAAGAGGGTAGCTGATAAGCACACAACCCATAAACAAGTTTTTTTCAACATATTATTCATCTGAATATTTCTGGATATGATTATAACGAAATTTAAAATTGAATCATTTTAATTCACTTCAAACATTTCATCCTGGCACGGAGATTGTTTTTCTGCTTCTCAAAATTCATTCCACGTTACTTATTTCTGACAAGCCGAAAGATAAAAAGGTTGGAAGCTGCGGTGAGCAAAGGTATTTTCGGTGAATTTTAAATCAAAACAAGGGGTACACGGGTCTCTCCAAAAAGTAATTATGCATAAGGAGAAGCCCCTAACGCCATACTTTAATACAAAGATTGTAGATTTGCGCCCTTTATTAAGAAGATAAAACATGGAAACCAAAGAAGAGCTATTAAGGATAATAGACGTTTTAAACGATACCTACGAAAGTGAGGAGGCCTGGTACGGACCATCGGTCGTGGAAGCACTGCGTGATGTCACGCCTAAGCTGGCAGAACTTCGCCTCAGCAGCAATACCCACTCCATTGCCGAAATTGTATATCATATGACGACCTGGCGGATTTTCACCGTTAGAAAACTTCAGGGGGATGCCGAGTTTGATGTGAAGGCATTGGACAAAGACTGGAAAAAAATCCCGGTGGTTGATGAATTTGAATGGGAGGCCCTGCAAATGGAACTCAGCCTGTCTCAGGAAGAGCTCGTATCCGAATTGGAGAAGTTAGAGAATGACAGCTTTTTGGAAGATTTTGTTCCGGGGCGGGACTATTCCTATTACACGCTGATCCATGGAATTATCCAGCATGATATTTACCATGCCGGTCAAATAGGATTAATCAAGAAAGCATTAAAAAGCAAGCAGATTGAAGAAGACGACTTCGGAGCCTTTGACGACGGCAATGCACTTGGAGGTAATGACAGCGACTATTATTAATCGTTACATCACCCGCTAAAACCATAGGTAGGTGCGCATTTTCAAATTGTTTTTTAGGTCAGTACAAAAATCTCAAGGTGCTCGTAATGATTTAAAATTTCACAAGAGCCATTCAAAGAAATGCGAATGGCTTTTTTATAATTAGCTGAAATCGACCTGTATTATTCGACTGTGCCAATACGTCTATCTCACCAATGCCACGGCAGTTTAAAGTATTCCTCAGTCCGCTATATAATCGCTCAAATCTTCACACATGAAATTACTGGTAATAGAAGATGAACCTAAGTTGGCTGGCTTCTTAAAACGTGGCCTGGAAGAGCAGTCATGGGAGGTTGAACTGGCATACGACGGATTACTTGGGAAAAAAATTGCTACCAGTTACAAGTTTGACGTCATCGTGCTGGACGTAAATTTGCCAATCCTGAATGGCTATGACCTGGCAAGACAACTCCGGGCAGACGGCCTCACCACACCAATACTTTTCCTCACAGCGCTCGGCACCATTGATGACAAGCTTGACGGATTTGATGCAGGGGGAGATGACTACCTTGTAAAGCCCTTCGAATTTCGAGAGCTTATCGCCAGAATAAAAGTATTGTCGCAAAGGAATAGCAGCCGGGAGCAATCGAGCCAGGTTCTCAAACTGGCTGACCTTGAACTTAATCTGGACGAAAAAGTAGCGCGACGCGGTGGAAACCGCATCGATCTGACGGCAAAAGAATTTGCGTTGCTGGAATACCTGATGCGAAACAGGGGAAGAGTGGTGTCAAGAGTAGATATTGCAGAGCAGGTTTGGGACATTCGTTTTGATACCGGCACCAACGTGATTGATGTATACATCAATTTCCTGCGAAAGAAAGTGGATAAGGAATATCCCGTAAAATTGATCCATACGGTGGTAGGAATGGGCTACATCTTCAAAGAAGAATGAACATCAAATCACGCCTGACCATGTTGTTCACCATGCTCGTGGGCTCCATCCTGGCACTTTTTTGCTTGTCTATTTATTATTTTTACGATCAATATCGTGAAAATCAGTTCTTTAATTTCCTTAACGAACGGGTGCAGGCGATTGCACAGCTGGTAGAGGCCAGTAACCACATCAGTAAGGCAGAAATTGCAAAAATAGAAAAGGAGAACAACACGGTCCTGCTCGACGAAGAAATCACGATTTATAATGCGGCCGATTCAGCCATTTTTAACAGTGGCAGGGAAAAGTTCCGGCTTTCCAGGCAGATGCTCAGCGAAGCAAAGGGTGGAAAGGAAATCCGTATTAAACACGCGGGCAAGGAAGTCCTCATCACACGCCACATCCTCCAGGACCATCGAAAACCCTGGGTGGTCGTCGCCACCGCAAAGGACCGGCTGGGTACCAGTCAACTTCAGCGCCTGCGGGAAATTCTCGTTGTTGGGTGGCTGCTTGCCCTTATCCTGGTGGGTGTTTCGGGTTGGCAATTTGCTAATGATGCGATCAAACCCGTATCGGACATCATTGCGCAGGTCAATAATATTTCGGCAGGAAACCTGCACGAAAAGGTGTCGGTAGGCAGGGAAAAAGACGAGCTGGCCCTTTTGGCCCAAACTTTCAATCTGATGCTTAGCAGATTGGAAACCGCATTTTTAGCTCAAAAAACTTTCGTATCTCATGCCTCTCACGAACTAAGAACCCCGCTTGCCCTCATTATGAGCGAAGTAGAAGTTACGCTGATGAAAGAGCGCTCATCGACCTACTACCAGGACGCTTTGAAAGGGATTTTGGGTGAAGTGAAGGAAATGAATGAGCTGGTAAATCGATTATTGGAACTGGCTCGTACGGAGGAGCAGGCGTTTAAAGGAACATTCTCCAAAATACGTGTCGACGAAGTGCTGTGGCAAGCTCACGACTTTGTAATGCAAAAAAACGCTGGCTACAAGGTACATGTGCTTTATGGAAACATACCCGAAGACGAAAATCATTTGATGCGTTTTGGTGACGAGAGTCTGTTGCGAACTGCCTTTGTAAATCTGATGGACAATGCCTGTAAATATTCCGAAAACCATTCAGTGAATGTGTTTCTGGATATTGATAAAGATGTGATCAAAATCGCCTTCAAGGATACAGGTGTGGGCATTGAAGCAGCCGACCTGCCGTATATTTTCGACACCTTTTACAGAAGCGCCACCACCCTGAATAAAGCCGGATATGGAATTGGCCTTGCCCTTACCAAACGGATTCTTAGTATGCAGGGCGCAACAATTGAAGTAGAGTCCAAAATGGGTGTAGGCAGCACCTTTCTGCTTAAATTCTTTCCCTTTTAATGCTTTTTTAATCCCGCATTAATCCGGCTTTAACAAACCAAAAGGTGATTTGTACCATCAATCAGCGCATTTGATTGGTCAGTACAACCTTACCCTCCATTAGTCGCTTTTCCACTTTACGGTTTTGTGACTAATGGCTCAATGGATTTATCCAAAATACGACAGAACCATGCGGTTTCCTCTGGCTCACCGATTAACAATGGAATATGAAACCAGCTCTACTATTGATGAATACACCGGCGTGTGTTCGATGCATTCGTTTTAAATTCATCAAATGTGATCGCCTCTGGCAGAAAGATTAAACCAAAGAGTAACTGTAATAAGTTAAATTTGAGTTAGGTGAGTAGTAAGAAAAAAAGTGGCCTCTGATTTTCGGAGACCACTTTTTTGTCTTTATGATTGCTGGCTATTTCCCCCTTCCCCCTCTGCATATGGGTTCCTTTTTTCTGTTTCAATTCTGAAACTGGGCAACGATTCAGGATACTTTTCCCGGATGAATGTGATCATTTCCTCCCGAACCAGACAGCGGAGATCAAAGGCTTGTGATGAACTTCGTGCAGACATAATAGCTCGCACAACCATAAATTGTGCCTGCGTATCCGTTACCTGTAAGGCCCACGAATTGCCATCCCACAAAGGAGTGTTATTCAATATCTCCTCCAGTTTCTCACGAAGTTGGGGCAGAGGGGCAAAATAATTCAAATGAAAAATAGCGGATCCAATCAGATTACTCTCATTTCGGGTCCAGTTTTGAAACGGTTTTTCGACAAAATAGGTGATGGGCAATACAAGACGACGCAGATCCCAAATATTGACGACCACGTATGTCAGATTGATTTCCTCAATCCTCCCCCACTCGCCTTCCACAATCACCACATCATCAATTTTGATGGGTTGCGTAAACGCGATCTGAACGCCTGCCAACAGATTGGCCAGGGACTTTTGTGCAGCAAAACCCACGATCACACTGGCGATCCCTGCCGACGTAAGAATACCCACCCCGTATTGGCGGACACTGTCGAAGCTCAGCAACAAAATAGAAACCCCGATGAGAATAATCAGGATGATAATTATCCTTTTTATAAACTTAATTTTCGTAAACAGCCTCCTTGCGTGACTGTTATCGGGGTTTTGAAAATCAAGATCCTCTATCAGCACTTTTTCGATGATGATAACAATCCGTACAAGCAACCAGGTAGAGGCCGCTATGAGTAGCGTTTTACTGATTCCGTGTGTCCAGGAATACTGAGGGTTCGCATAGGAATAAGCCCTTGTTACCAACGTAATGAAAACCAGGGGCACAAAATAGTGAAGGACATTCGTCAGGTTCTGACTGATCGATTTCAATATTTTCCACTTCCCCTTCCGGGCCGTAAGCCTGATGACCCTTTTCAGGAAAATGCTCATCGCAAGCCCCAGCATGGCGGCAAGCAATATAATCAGCCAGGGAGAATTTTTTAAGTCCAGAAATTCAGGGAACGTGATCATCTCAATTTTGATCAGTCAACCTGGCAACAATCATACCTGTATGTTTTGGAACGGAGGAAACATACTCAGCCAGGGGAACGTGAGAAAGAATCACCTTTTTCAAGCCCAGGGAGGCATGTAGAAGATAAGCACGATTACCTATTTTGGTGATAATGCCCATGTGGTTTACATCCAGCCCTTCCACAGAGGAAGTAAAGGCAACAATGTCACCATCGTGAAGCATGGGTTCTGCTTTCTGGATATCTGACTTCGGAATATACGAATGATCTCTCTCATTTATTTTACTTTCCTGTTCCCTTACCTTCTCCCATACATCAATCACTGCCAGCGCAGGGTACAGCTTGGCATGATTGGTCATAAAATTAATTTCTTTGACATAAGGGATTCCACCAATTTTGGCAGTAATATCCGTCAATCTACCCCTCTTCTCATTTTCATACAACCAGTCCAGCACATAATGCAGCCTGGATGCGTAGCCATCCACAACACCGTCACGGTACCTCAATTTGGTTAACTCAGATTTAAAACCCTCATAACTCTGGTTCTCTACTTTTGCCACAGCAAGTGATATCGAACTCTCTACCAGGGTGGTGCAATCAAGCCCATCGAATTTACATACAAGCCTTTCGGTTGGGTTTCCTTCCAGTGTCCCAGCCACATACGGCTGACCTAGGAATGATTCACCCATGCGCAGTACCTGAGTACCTATATCACCACTTGCAGGAAGATCCATCTTTTGGGTAAATATCCGTTGA
The DNA here is from genome assembly GCF_902506755.1 of Dyadobacter sp. 32. Taxonomy (GTDB): domain Bacteria; phylum Bacteroidota; class Bacteroidia; order Cytophagales; family Spirosomataceae; genus Dyadobacter. Next base: position 2,836,145 of record NZ_LR735258.1, read on the forward strand.
TTGGCAGACTGGCCCAGGGAAGGCAGTGAAACAGTTAATAGTAATATATATATCAATATCCGTTGCATTCTATTCTTTCCTTTCGTTAAGTACGCGCTAATTTAAATTCCATCACCTGGCTGTGCAAAGGCTAGGATCGAAAACCTAATGCTTTCCGGCAAATTTATAGGACTTTTGATACAAAAGCTAAATCCCCAGGCCTAATCCACTTACCCAATGCCTGAGTGCCCACGGGTTACGTGCCTTATTCTCTGTTCAAAAAAATGTATGCATGGATGCTTTTGACTAAAGAAAGCAGTGCCATACTTTTTTAATCCCTACTTGCTAACAATTTCGAAAACAAAAACAGAAACCGGCGGCAGATAAAGGGGTATACCCGTTGAGAATATGCCGGTTGCTTCCTGTGTGGCGACTGGTTCCAGCAGTGGGAACACCGGCTTGAGCACGTATTGCTCGGGTTCGCCAAGCTGCAGGGTATGGTTCCAAAGCCCTTCCGGAACGCTCACACTGGTATGAAAACCGCTCTCCCTGTCAAAATTATAAATAAAGAGTAGCTGCTGGTCAGCGGTGTAACGCATGTAGCTGTACAACCGGGATTTGTCGTAGTTGGGGCTTTGTCCATTGTCATTCACATATTGCAGATCATAAAATTCACCGGCAAATACGGCCTCATTGGTGGTAATAAAATGATTCAAACGCTCATAAAATTGACGCAGCTGTTTTTGATTTTCAGTAAGTCCGGCTCCATCAAACTTCCCCTCGTTGATCCAGCCCTGGATTTCTGTTACGCCCCAATAGTCAAAAATGGTAGTCCGGCCATCATCACCCTGAAAACCTTCGCCCAATGCCGCACTTACACCCACCTCCTGGCCAAAGTAAATCATAAAAGGCCCCCTTTGCATGGTAGCACTCAATGTGATTTCAGGCACCGCCTTCCAGGGATCACCGGCAAAAAAGGGTGACGCAATACGCTGCTCGTCATGATTTTCTAGAAATCGGAGCATATTATCCGAAATATCACCTGATTCCTGTTGCCACAGACGCGTGATCTCCTCCGCGGTTCCATGTCCCTCAATCAGCTTCCGAAGCGAATTGTACAGACCTACCTTATCGTAGAGATAAGTGAACTTCCCTTCCTTTACATAGCTGTGGTATAGATACGGGTTGTATATTTCTGCGATAAAAATGATCTCAGGGTTTATTTTTTGAATCATGGGAATAACCCAACCCCAAAACGCTACCGGCACCATCTCCGCCATGTCACACCGGAAACCATCCACACCTTTACCAGTCCAGTAGGCCAGGATATCGTACATTTTGGTCCAGGTGGAAGGAATCGGGTCAAAATGCGTAACGCCGGAATTGAGATAATCAATCCCATAATTCAGTTTGATTGTCTCGTACCAGTCATATTGGCTTGGCTGGGCCCTGAACACGTCATTGCCCGTTGCTTTGGCAGGTCTCTCGAAATAGGGAGCAACCGTCGGAATTGGCGATTTATGACCTTCAGGAACCACAAAGTCGTGATCCGGGATATAATAAAAGTTATTTGCCGGGGCAAATCCGACCGAGACGTCGTCATCTTCACCAAAATCGCGCACACCAGCGGGTCGGGCATCTGAGTTATACTGACGGGCTACATGGTTGGGAATAAAATCTATAATCGCTTTTAGATTTTCATTGTGTGTACGCGCAATAAGCGCTTCAAATTCCTGCATCCGTTGGGCAACATCCACGGCCAGATCCGGATCCACGTCATAATAGTCCTTAACGGCATAGGGCGATCCGGCAATACCTTTTACAATTAACGGATGATCGTTCGAGATTCCATAGCTGCTGTAATCTGTCAACGTTGCATGCTCAATAATACCCGTATACCACACATGGCTAATACCAAATTCCTTTAATGCTTTTAAGGCAACATCCGTAATGTCGTTAAACTTTCCGGATCCGTTTTCTTCTATGGTTCCATAAAACTTGTTGGTTGTATTCTGATTACCGAACAGGCGTGTAAAAACTTGGTACACAACCAATTTATCCTTGTTTTCAGCAGGCATATTTTTATGTTTTTTTTAGAATCTGCACTTCGTATGGTACAGTAAAAATGGAGGTTGATAGACAGTCGCGGTCTAATTATAACCATTTAAGCAGCACATGAGCCCCTTTTTTACTATTTTGCAAGATATTAAATTTCAAATGATATGCCGACAATCCAAGCTTGCCTTTTTGATCTCGACGGAGTAATTGTGGATACTGCCAAATACCATTATCAGGCCTGGAGAAAGCTTGCCAACGACCTGGGATTTGATTTAAGCCTGGAACAAAACGAGTTACTGAAAGGCATAAGCCGAATGGAATCTTTGGATATAATTCTTTCAATCGGAAAAGTAAGTCTTACCGAGGAGCAAAAGATCAGCTATGCCACTGAAAAGAACACACTTTATCTGGAACTCTGCCAACAAATGACTCCGGACGATACGCTTCCGGGCGTCAGACCGTTTCTGGAAGAACTCAAAGCGTCATCGATCCGTATAGGTTTAGGCTCGGCCAGTAAAAACGCCCGGGTAATACTCGAACGAATTGATATGCTGTCCTACTTCGAAACCATCGTCGACGGCAACCGGATCACCAAAGGCAAACCGGATCCGGAGGTTTTTTTGATCGGAGCAAATGATTTGAATGCAGATCATGCACAATGTGTGGTATTTGAAGATGCAGTGGCGGGCATTCAGGCAGCGAAGGCCGCGGGCATGTTTGCGGTAGGTATCGGCGAAGCGTCCGTGCTCACAGAAGCAGATATTGTTGTTGAGGGTTTCAAGAATTTCTCATTGCAAAACCTCCTAAACGCCGAGATGTGATTGCCTAACATAGGTTGCCCTTAAACGGTAATTTTAACATGAGCAATTCGAAATTAAAAACTAAAAAAAGTACAAAACTGAATATTCGTCCATATCGTGTGTTTAGTGAAGAGTTCAAACGCGAAAAGGTAGCGCAAATTTCGGCTGGTGAGATCAGCATTCTGTCTTTTTCTAAATTGTGGTCAGTAAGCCAGAATACCGTATACAAATGGATTTATAAATATTCTCCTGATCACAAAAAGGGAACTATCATGGTTGTACAAAAAGATAGCGAAGCTGTTAAACTTGTTGAGTTGCAGGGTAAAATTGCTGAATTGGAACGTGCAATTGGTCAAAAACAAATGATTATCGATTATCAGGATAAGCTCATTGAGATCGCCTCTAAGGAACTGGATGTCGATCTAAAAAAAAGTTTCAATCCTGGACCTTAGAGCACTTTCGTATGAATTTAAGTAACCACATGTATTCGATGAGCGGCTTGTATACTCATTGCCAGATCAGTAAGCAAGGGCACTATAAGTCCTTGCAGCGAGAGATTCACTGGCAAAACCAGGAAGAGCTGGTATTAGGGCTGATCATGCAGGTACGCGAGATTCACCCAGCTATGGGTATTCGAACTATCTATGAACTTTGTCAGCCCGAAGGTATTGGCAGAGATGCTTTCATCAGTATCGGCATTTACTATGGATTCAGGGTGAAAGTGTTTCGGAACAAAACCCGAACAACCTTTTCCAGTCCATACAGCCGTTACCAGAACCTGCTGGTAGATAAAGAGCTTGATAATATTAATCAACTGTGGACTAGCGATTTAACGTACTTTAAAGTCGACAATAAAGACTGTTATATTGTTTTAATCATGGATGTGTATTCCAGATTGATTGTCGGTTATTCTGTTGCAGATAACATGAGAGCTGCAAACAATGTCGCCGCTCTGAAAATGGCTCTGACTATAAGGGGTTTACACAGCTATGAGCACAAACTGATACACCACTCGGATCGGGGGGGACAATACATCAGCGACGTCTACACTGATCTACTGAAAGAGCACAAAATTCGTATCAGCATGTGCAACATTGTCTATGAAAACGCGCATATAGAACGGGTCAACGGAACCATCAAAAATCAGTATCTGATTCATTGGAATATTACAAGCTTTCAAATGCTAAAAACAGAAGTTAAACGAGCTGTTGAGACTTATAACAACCAAAAACCGCATTCAGCCCTAGACGGTGCTACACCGATCGCGTTTGAACAAAAAATCAAAGAACGTAAAGACTCTGAAAGGCCTAAACTCAAAATCTGGACTGCATCAGAATCTAAAAATCACAATCCAGATCAATGTATAATTCAATTTTAAACTTTATTCATAATTTTAAACTGAAGGCAACCTATACTAGGCAATCACAAGAACTAACCATTCTCCATTCTCCATTCTCCATTAATAATTCTCCATTGTCGCCCCCACCCCGGCTCATTCTCCATTAATAATCCTCCCTCTCGGATGAAACTCCGTAATCACCTGGCGCAGATAATCGCGGTCGAGGTGTGTATAAATCTCGGTGGTGGTAATGGATTCGTGACCTAGCATTTCCTGCACAGCCCGCAGGCTGGCACCACCCTCAATCAGGTGGGTGGCAAATGAATGACGAAAAGTATGCGGACTTACATTTTTGTCAATACCCGCTTTTTCGGTCGCTTCCTTGATAATCAGAAATATCATGACTCGGGTCAATTGTTTGCCACGACGGTTCAAAAACAAAATGTCTTCGGATTCCTTGCTGACTGCCATGTGATTGCGAACATGCTCAATATATAGCATCGTATACTTTATGGCCTCCTTCCCTATCGGCACCAGGCGCACCTTATCCCCTTTCCCCAGCACCCTTATAAAACCAATGTCGAAATAACAATGTGTAAGCTGCAGGCCCGTAAGCTCCGACACCCGCAGACCACAGCTGTAAAGAACCTCAATCATGGCACGGTTTCGCGTCCCTTCGGGTGTGGAATGATCAATTGCCGCAATCAACAGCTCTATTTCTTCATAGGACAATACATCCGGAAGCTTGCGAGGCAAACGCGGAGATTCAATAAGCTCGGTGGGGTCCTCGTTGATTTCGTTTTCGAGCAGCAGGTATTTATAAAACGATTTGATTCCCGAAAGCATTCGTGCCTGCGTGTGCGCAGCCAGTCCAAGCTCCGATATGTATTTCAGAAACGCCAGTAAATGCTCCTCCTTTACTTCAACAGGGGAAACATGGATCTGTTCAATTTCGAGAAATTCAGCAAGCTTCTCGGTATCACGGACGTATGCCTGCACAGAATGATCAGAAAATGAACGTTCCAGGCGCAGATAATTTTTAAAATGTTTGATGTAGCTTTGCCACATAAAAATGCTGAATAACGAGGAAATAATACCAGCGCTGCCTCGCCAATATGAAACGGGTAGAGGTATCGCGAGCCAATGGTCGTACAATATTAAAAACTAATACGCATACCAACGTTTTTGTTTTCATATTCCGACCTTCATCCCGAACAGGACAGCGCTTAAAATATAGATTAGCCAATTATTTGAAATCGCGCCCAATTAGTGTTTGTTATTTAAAAGCCAGAAACTCCATGAAGAAAATTCTTATTCTCAACGGCCCCAACCTCAATCTTTTAGGAAAACGGGAGCCTACTGTATATGGGAACCAGTCGTTTGAAGATTATTTCCAGACTTTGCAATCGTTATTTCCGGAAGTTGAACTTCACTATTTCCAATCCAACCACGAAGGAGCAATCATCGATCAGATTCATGAAATGGGTTTCTCCTTCGACGGAATTGTGATCAACGCCGGTGGACTCACCCATACTTCCGTTGCGCTAGCCGACGCGCTTTCGGCGGTCACGACGCCGGCGGTGGAAGTGCACATTTCCAATATCCATGCAAGGGAAGCGTTCCGCCACCACAGCTACCTCACCAGCAGGTGCAAAGGCATGATATGCGGCTTGGGATTAAAAGGTTACGAACTGGCGGTCCGATACTTTTTGCAGTAATTTTCTAACGAAAAACCGCATTGCTGAATAGTATCTTTCCGTCATAGAGCATTCCGCGAAACAGCGGATCATCGAGCAGATATACCACCTGGCCCTGCCCGATTTCCTGAACACCCATCACCAGGGTGTTTTTGAGCTTTTCGTTTATTTTGCTACCTACAAAGCCCGCTTTGTATCCTCCCTCTTTCAGGTATCCCACATTCCAACCCTCTTTCAGAAAACCAATGTCATAGGCGTCACGCACGAGTGTGAAGTAGTCTTTACCACATCCGAAGGCCAGGGGATGTGTGGCGTCAAGGGTTACATTGTACATACTCCCCGGTGACGACTCGCTGGCTTCCGACCGCTCTTTGTCACCGAATTTCTTAAATGTGTTTTCTTTGGTCCGGTCGTACCCCTTGCGGGTGAGGCTAAAACCCGGTTTGTTCACGAACATCTCGGCAGCTTTCTCCATCACAATCAGCTTTCCCCCACTCCGAATCCACGCCTGCAAATGCTCCATCACTTTCTCCGTAAGTATCTGCTCATACTTACCGTCGGGCAGAATCAACACGTCTATCTCACTCCACGGCAGCGTGACAAGTTTATCGCCGTTTACCAGCGTGAGCGGATATTGGATCTGCTGCTCAAAAAAGTGCCAAATGGCTCCCATGGCTGTTGGATTTATTCCTTCACCAGCCAGCGTCACGATCTTTGGCGATTTGAGAACGGGTACGTAGTCGGAACCAAAATCAGCACCACTGGATACGAATCCGGTATGGACGGAAGTCAGTTTTACGTGGTGTTTGCCTGCCAGTGATGTTACCAGATAGTCAAAATTCTTTTCCCCATTCCCTCTTTTGGTGATAACAAGCGTTCCTGCGGCAAACTGAACGCCGTTCATTTCAAACGGGACATTGGAAGTCCTTACCAGTATTTTTCTTTTTAGAAGCTCAGCAAGAAAAGCAGCATCTGCCACCGACGACCAATTAGCCAGATAGGCGTACGGGCTGACTGCGGAAGTATTATTTACCACCGTTGCAGCCTGGATATTTACTGGCAACAGCTTCTCTTTCAGCCCGAAAGATTTAAGCCCAAACAGGTAGGACACGCCCCAACTGGTGAGATCATAAGTCACTGAATCTTCGAGCACGGGCTTCGATTCAAACAAAACACGGATCAGGTTGGATTTAGGCTGAAAGGCGCTTATCACCAGATCATTGGCTTCTATTTTGATCGTATGTTCTGTTGCAGTCGACAACTCCGTACCCTTGGCATTGCTGTTCTTTCCGGCCCTGCCATACACAAAACCCTGGCGGGAAAGCCATTCCCCAAATGCGCTGAGTCTCCCCTCATTCCCTTCAGCCTTGATTACGTAGGTTTTAAAGTTTCCGGCTGGCGATGAAACTGCCTCCTCATGATATTTTATAAATTCCTTTACGATTCGATCCTTTTGCGAAGAGACGGCCTCCAGTGTGGCCATGCTCGTCGCGAAGTGTCGCTCGCTCCGGTCAGAGAGCTTCAACGTGTCTTTTTCACTTTTTCTTTCGATTGCCAGCCCGGCCCGGCCACCGCCACCCTGCTCGTAAGTAACTCCGATGGCTCCGTTAAATGTGGGCCAGGTGTCGCCATAGCTGGGATAAAAAAGGTCGTAATTGTACCGGGTGAAGTATGTCCAGTTATTTTTATCGAAATACCTCCGGCAGTTTTCACCGATGATCTCATTAAATTCCCTTTGCCACCCTGTAATATATTGATGGAAAGGCCGGGCCGCTGGCGGAAAATAATAGCTCCGGCTTGACCCCATCTCATGAAAGTCGGCGTGTACATGCGGCATCCATTGGTTGTAGACCGCCACCCGCGCCTGCGTTTCCTTCTGAACCTGCCAGGCCCAATCCCTGTTCAGGTCGAACAAATAGTGGTTAAAACGCCCGCCTGGCCAGGGCTCGTCGTGCTCGAGGGCAAACGGCGTCACGTCGGGTACCGCATTCTGAACCCGGTTGTACCATTGCGTGTACCGCTCAAAGCCGTCGGGATTGAGACAGGGATCCAGGATTACAACCGTATTTTTGAGCAGATCCTGCGTCAGTTTATTGTCTTTATTGAGCAGTTCGTACATCACCTGCATACTTGCATGGGCCGAGACCGCCTCATTGCCATGTATATTATAGCTCAACCACACGATCGGCGGCGTTTTCCCGGTAGGTGTACCCTCCAGCATTTTTAGGCTCTTTAAATGGCTGGTACGGATGTTTTCCAGGTCCGCCATATTTTCCGCTGCAGAAATGATGGCGAGCATCAGCGGCCTGCCCTCATAGCTGCTACCATATTGAACAAGCCTGACCCGATCCTTGTTGACGGAAGCCAGTTCCTTTACATAATCGACGATCTGATGATGATAAGTGAAACGACTCCCTAGCTTGTATCCTAAAAACGCGTCAGGTGTTTTGTTCTGTGCAGATGAAATGTGAAACGAAAAAACTATAAAAAACACCAGGGTCCATTTGGTCATCATCGGGCAGGTCATGTGTGAACCAAATTTAAAAAGTTATAGGAATTTATTTACCTGCGCCAAAAAATAAAAAAAGTTTCCTCAGGAAGCGACTGTTAATCAGCTAGGTAAAAAATATGTTCATTTTATTTACCGTTGCCATTTGGATTATAAAAATCAACCGTGCATATTTGCACCACGATTTCGGAAAACGGAAACGAAAAGTGAAAGAAAGTGCTTAAAAAACGCGCGAAGTAGGAGACCAGTCGGCCCATTCGTCTAGCGGTTAGGACACGACCCTTTCACGGTTGAAACAGGGGTTCGATTCCCCTATGGGTCACAAAACCGTGCGTAAGCACTTTCAAGTATCACTAATAACCGCCTCAGTTTTTAATTGAGGCGGTTTTTTTGTTACTTGGTATCGCCAAGCATCGCGCAGTATCGGCAATTGTTTCAGTAAATGTTTCAGTATCCGCCATGGGTAACATAAGCTTCCATGTTGAGTTGAATAATCGCAAAAAAAGCGACGGCACTCAAAGTATCCAGATTCGAATCACTCACAATAGAAAGTTAAAACGTGTATCCCTTGGGAAGTCAATCCCGGAGGAACATTGGAATCCCGAAAAATCCGAAGTCCGTAAATCACATGCGCAATACCGCCAGATCAATACCCTGATCCGGGCCAAAATCCTGGAACTGGAACGGGCCTATCTGGAGCAGTCTATTATGAACCGACCGACCACTGCGGAAAGTTTGGTCATGAAGCTGAAAAGAGAAATTACCGGTGAATCCTTTATTGACTATGCAAAAGCGCGGATTGAAAAAATGGTCTCTCCCTGGACCCGTAAGTCTCAAGCGTCGGTGATTAAAAAACTGGAGGAATATGTGGGCACCAAAGGGCTCTTCTTTCTCGAGATCAATTATGAGTTCCTGGTAAACTATGAACGCCACCTTAAGAAACAAAAGAACGGGGTGAACACGATTCACGCCAACATGAAGACCATCAAGGCTATTTACAATGAAGCGTTCAACTCCGGATATTTTGTACCGGAAAAAGGATCTCCCTGGATCTTGTACAAACCCAAAAAGGCGAAATCAAGCAGGGCGAAGCTATCAGAAACACAAATTGCCGATATAGAAAAATTAGAGCTAAATCCCGGGACGATTGAGTGGCACAGCAAAAATATTTTCTTGCTCTCGTTTTATCTTCAGGGAATGCGCACATCAGACATCATGCAGCTGCAATGGGGCCAGGTGAAGGGCGACAGGGTTGAGTACACAGCTGGCAAAACTGATAAGTTCAGATCTAAAAAGCTCATCAACCGAGCGAAGGAGATACTTCATCAATACCACTACCCCGGTCTAAGACCTACTGATTACGTATTCCCCTTCCTGCGGAGCAGCAACAAAGCCAAGCTGACTGCCGACGAGTGGATAAAAGTAATCGGCTCAAAAAATGCCCTGATCAATGGGCATTTAAGCACTATTGCTGAAAAAATAGGAGTAAAGAAGATAAGCATGCACGTCGCCCGCCACTCCTTTGCTGATATTGCCAATAAAAAGACAGGCGACGTTCATAAGGTATCTGATGCGCTTGGGCACAGCTCAGTATCTGTGACTGAGAGTTATTTGAAGGCTGCCACCAGGTCTGAGAATGATGATTTGGTAGACTCTGTCTTTAGTTGATTAATTATATTAAATATTGTTATAATTGAATTATATTGGAATTCATCAGCAATTGTCATAGGATTTATAAAATAAGTACTACAATTTTAAAAATATTTTGACAATCTCAAGCAAAGATTGTATTTAAATTGCCATATTGTAAATAATTAAAAAAACCCTCAAATGGAAGATATCATTTCGTTGATTGCCGACATATGCGCAATCCTTGCATTTATAGTAAGTTTATTTGTTGCTAACAGAGTATCCAACATCAGCAACCAAATTGGCACGTCTGAAAATAGTGTCAACCAAAAAGCAACTGGATGGAGAAACAAGCAAACGGGATCAAATAAGTAGCATGAGGACAATCACACAAACTACCTTCGGCTTCTTAAATAATCAGACAATTATTGAGAACGCTGTTGTTGTGGATGACAAATATCTCCAAAGACTGTTGTCTCTACCTAACAATCCCTCAGACACTAATGCTGTGGTACTCGCACTCTTCCTGGCTATCGAGGAAAATTCAGATTTATACGAAAAGAAGTTGTTACCACCAGAAATTGAGAAAAAAATCGAATTTAATAATCTGGAATTATACCGAGAGCATATCGAGGAAAATTATTGTGAAAATGCCTTTTTTATTGACTCTGCATATGACGCATTAGATTCCGATACACCAGGCAGAAAAAATCGGTTCTTAAAATACATAAATAGTTGCTACAAAACAATTGTCGGAAACCATCTCAAATCTGCCGGTTCTGGAGTGGTCAGAATGGATGTAATTCGTGCAAACGCCGATTCAATTTTCACACAAGTAGTAAACAATTTATTGCTCAAAATTGCGTCTAACTCAAATACAATCGGGCATTTAAGCTCAGAGAACATTGAATTAAACGTTATCGCGCTAGTATGCCATGCTTTTGTTGATTGTAAGGTCTTAGAAAACCCTAATCAAAGAGAGATATGATTTTACCACAAGACACGGTCCCGGAAAAAAGCATGTACGTCATGGGAGGACGAATATTAGACATCCTGCAAAACGAGCCATTTGAAAGTGTCGATCCGAAGTACATTTTTGACAAATATGTTGGAAAAAATCCTAATATCGATATCACTTACAACTACTTTTTGTACGCACTTGATTGGCTTTTTATACTTAATGCAATAGAGGTGACGGAAAAATTAAAAATAAAAAAATGTTTCTAGAAAAATTGATCGTTTCCTCTAAAAATGGATTAATAAGAGATATACCATTCAATTTGAAAGGCTTGAATTTGGTTGTCGATACCACACCGACTAGTAAAAGCGGTGGCGATACGACCGTTTCCGGTAACAATGTTGGTAAAACAACTTTCATCCGATCTGTTGATTTCTGTCTAGGGTCAAATGGAAAAGATATTTATACTGACAGCGAAACCAAAGAAAATAACGACGTAAAAAATTTCTTGGTTGAAAATGAAGTTATTTTCGAACTCACCCTTTTGAGAAAGGATAAAACGAGGCTAAGGCTTCAGCGGTCCTTAATTGCTAGCAAAGATTTGTATATCGATGGAGTGAAGTTAAAAAATTACTCCGAATATGTTTTGGCATTAAATCAGCTAATATTTCACATTCCTCCCACGGAAACTAAGGTGTCCTTTCGAAATTTAATTAAAAAATTCGTACGATCTGATTCATATTCCGAGGGAAATTTATATAAAATTTTACACCATTTTACATCAGATTCAGTGTATGAAGCGATGTTTTTATATCTCTTTGGTTTTCCTAATCAAGAAGTAATTTCTGAGCGACTGAGACTCACAGACTTACTAGATAAAGCAAAAAAAATTCTTAAGAAAACCAGTGGAGCTGCTTCTTTACCGAAAATTCAAAGCAGACTAACCAACCTTCAAAAATTTATCGAAGAAAAAGAATTAGCTGTCAAAACAATCGATTTACCTGCTACTTATGACCACTTAATCAACCAGTTAAAGGAACTTAAAGGCGTTACTGCTGAACTCTCATCATCAGTAGGCAATCTTAATAGCAAGATTTCTTTGAGCAAAAAAACAAAAAATGAATTAATAGAAAGCGAATCAAAAATAGATCCGATTGCAATTAAGCAGTTATACGAAGAGGCGAAACTTATACTCCCATCAGTTCAAAAGCCATTTGAAGAAATTTTGCTTTTTCATAACAGCATGGTTAAAAACAAATTAAGCTTTGTTGAGCAACACATAAAAAAACTTGAAAATCAAAGAAATAAAATAAAGTTGCAGCTCGATCAACAACTAATCGAACAATCTCACTTATTGTCCCTTCTTGATAACACCGGTACATTTGACGACTTACTTAAAATTCGAGAAGAAATTAACGTGCTTTACATGGACAAGGGTCAATTGATGGCTCAAATAAAAGATATCCAAAAAGTACAAAGCGAAATTTCAGATCTTGAAGTATCTCTAGCGGAGGTCAATTTAACATTTATGGGTTATCTTGCTGAGCTCAAAAGTAATCTCGAAAACATATTCAATCCAGCTTTGATACAGTACACAAGTGAGACTCATGATGACAAGTTATTTATATTCTATGATGACGAAAATAGGAAATTTGGATTCGATAACCTCGTTGGAAACGTGGGACATGGATATAAGAAAACTGAAATTATAGCTCTTGACTTTGCTTTTATAACTTATTTCAATGAATTAGGTTTAGATTTCCCTCTATTTACGATTCATGATAAATTTGAGATTGTTCATATGAATCAAATTAAAACTATCTTTGAAATTGCAGACTCGTTAAATGGACAGTTTGTGGTCTCTGTTTTAAAAGAACGGATAGCATTTCTTGGGGAAGATTACATTAATGATAGAACAATTTTAGAATTGTCTGAAAACGAGAAATTCTTTAAATTTTAAAATTCGCACCTTCTTAGATGGAAAAATAAGACCTAAAACGCTGATGGTAAACAAATTACTTATTGAGAAATGTTTATTGACAACTATATCTCTCGATCTAGCCCGCCCTTTCATATTTCGGCAGTTACCAGCTTCGCTAAACAAAGCGTAAATATTTAGCGCCTAACTACTTTATATCAAACCGCAAACAGTCACCCAAACCTCCTCCCCCTCCCCAATCGCCCTCACAATCGCAGCCTGCAACCGCTCACAAGCAGTCCTACTTGTCCCCACCACATAGTCTGCACCATCTTTCCAGTAAGTCATGCCTGGCAGCAGGCAACCTTCAGTATCCACATGCCGGTTGCCCGAGTGGATCCTGATCCCGGCAAAGCCAGGCACGTCCAGGAGCAGTGGCAGTTTCTTCCGGAACCGGTTGGAGTAGGTGATCACCACCTGATATCGCCCCGCTGGAATCGCCGTGCGTCCGGCAACTTTCACTTTGGCGATGTCTGCCGGCGTCATATCCTGGGTAAGCTCCCGATCCGTGTCCTCCAGACAAAAGTGATGCGCCACGCCATCCACGGCGATGGTCGACAACGTACTATTCTTTCCTTTCCAGCGCCTCGTTACTACGATCTCCATCACCACTTCACTTTACCAAGCAATTCCCCCAGCCATCCGCCAACTTTATAGTACCGGTAGGCCGATAGCAAGTAGCTTGCAATGGCCAGGTACAAGAAAGTTTCAGCCGGGAAATTCCGTCCCCACAATAGCCCGATCGCGCTTCCGGTCGTGAGCAGCCAACGGCCTACAAACTGTCCGTTGCTGGTCAGCTGGGCGTACCGCGTCCCTGCCTTTTTAATCACTTTTTTGCACCGGTGGTGAATCTTCCACACCGTAAATAGTGCGATGATGCACGCCAGTATGAAAATGAGGTTAGTTACCTTCTCCATCCTTTTCGATGTTTAATTGTTCGTCAAATCGCTTTTGAGCCTTTCTCAAATATTTTTCAAATGAGTGGACGCATATCGCCGTAGCACCGGCGATCAGGAAAGGATTGTCAATTTTGAAAGCATAGTACACCAGCCCGGGTACCAGTATCACGCACACCACAGCCCCGATCACGATCAGGATTATCTCCCTTTTTCCAGGCAAGGGCTCCTTTTCAAAAATCCGGTAAAATGCCATAAGGAAAGCTACCAGCATACTCATCAGCCACACGCTCGGCTTCAACCCAAACTCCTCCAATATCTCCTTCATCTCAATGCCGCAACTGCTATTACACCCACTATTACCACTCCAATCAATCTCCTCCGGATCCGCTTCACGTTGTGCTTCTCCACTTCAATTTGCTTTGCAAACTTCTCCCTTTCACCCTCCCGGTCAAAAGACAGTAATCGCATCTGCAGTTTCAGCTCCACATTCTCCATCGTCAACAATTGATGCGATTTGCCCAGGGCGAAGTAGCGGGGTTTCAGCAGCTCATAGCCGATCAGGCTATCGAGTAGCGCCTGCTCGTATCTCAGCTTCAATTCTTCTTCGAAGGTTTTCGCTGTACCTTGCCCGGAGCAGAGCCAGGGCAGCACTGTCAAGCTTATTAATAGAATCGCTCTTTGCCACATATTTTTGGTGTTGTTCCATCCAATAAGCATTGGAATCATTGTACATTTTCGCTTTCTCCAGCGATATCGCCAGGCTGTCCCGGATCATCTCAGCCACCCCCGGCACCTGCCGGTTTTGGAGGCACCGTACAAGCCAGGCTACGGCCAGCACCAGCAGGATTGCCGATGCCGCCAATATCAGTTTCTGTTTCATTGTAGTTTTGCGTGAACCCCCGCGGAGCTAACCGTTTCGGTTACAGTGCGTCCATCTGGCAGAACCACGTCTAGCTTATGAGCCAGGTTATCCGCATAGGCATTCAGGTAAAACCAAGCCGTTCGGCCTTCGCGAGTCCGGGAATATACAAATCCGCGTTTCTGATGAAATGCATCTACAACTTCATCGGCATATTGTTGAGAACCGGGCGTGATCCAGGCACCACCGTCAATACGAAACCTTAGGTAGCGAGATTCTCCATTTTCCACTATGCCGAAGGTTTTGGCAAAAAGGTTTACCCCAAATGCAGACAAATCCGTCGAACCGGAATAAGCGCCCTTTCGAGGGCCAGAGCTTGCAAAGTATGGGAAGTTAGAAGCCGGCGATGTGGCGCCATTCGGAAACCACAGCCCGTCCGACCACGGTGGATTGTAATCAATTTTATTGGTGCTGCTTTTCCCTGTGTCGCCCCAATCAACGTACACTTTACCATATACCTGGCTCAAAAATGCGGCACCAATTATGATGTTTGGATCCAAGGGTATCTTCTGGCCGTAGTAGAAGTCTCCCTCAGGATAATTTACCTGCAGGTAGTTATTCGGCTTCCACTCGTGTACGCCGGCAAGGAAAATCCCACCTTCCATCTTCAACGTCTTTACGAGAGCCATTTCGTAAATCACGTTGTAAAGTGTCCGCAGTTGAAGATCGGGTGCGCTCAGGTACACCGCCGTTACGATCAGGTTATTGTCGGCAAGGGTGCCACCGGGTAAAAATACTTTTAGCGTCTGGTTTTTTTCTGGCGTCCGAAACAGCGCCTTCTCTTCTTCTGGATTCCCGTTCAGTCCAGGCATGCCAAGCTGAAAATAGTTGTGGCAGATGTAGTATGGAATTCCTTTTTTTCCATACTCAAACTCATACCGTTTCCTGAGTTGGCGGTAGAAGTGTCGCCACATATCCTCATTTTGCGGCATGTAGCTATCTCCTTCAAGCGTTTCTCCAATCCATACGGCATCAAGATCCACCACAGCTGCTTTTGCAGTCGCTGCTTGTGCATCAAGAGGCCCTTTTGGCCACCATGCTTTATTGTATCCTTTCGACCAATCGTCAGCTCCTACTTTATTAAGGCCGAGAAACCCTTCCGGGCGCGGGACTGAATTGTAAGTGAGGCCTGCTTTTTTCAACAGCCTCACGCTATCCAAATTATCCCACGGTAATTGGTAATGTGACGCGTGCGTCAGGCCGGCAGCAAATTGCTGTTGAAATGTTTCGGCATCACCTTTGTTAACATGAAACACATGACCCTTTGGAAGCTTGAACTTTACGATATCAGCCCATTGCGTATTTTTCAGCGTTGTATTGTATCCCGACGGAATGGGGTTTGAGAAATTTCCCAACTCGCCACCCTTAAAAACACCGGTATAAAGCGCTGCTGTTACATTGTGCGAAAATGGCCTCCCGGCTGTTGTTGAATAGTAGTAATTGTTTTCGCTGTCACTCCATTTATTGAGTGTCTCAAGACCTGGTTTGGTCTGAAATTTAAGAATCCGGATAGGGCCATTAGATTCATACTTGTAATTTTTGAGCGCATCGGTTTGTGTCAGAAGCTCACCGTTAACAATGTAGCGAAACTCATAGCCATCGTCGGGCTTTTCCTTCCCGGAATCCGAAATGTGCCAATTTCCGGAATTTCCGGAAAATTCTACATTAAGATGCCAGGGCATCCCCCTAGTTATCCAGGCGGGAGTCACACTACTCGGCTCGGGTGTAACAACACCCGGCACCCCCGGCCCCTCAATCACCGGAGGAATACTCGTTTCACTTTTAATAGTGAAGGCAAATGGCTTTAAGGTAACCGCACTTTTGCAGTTCCCACCGCTAAACCGTAGTAGGTATTTACCCGGAGCAAGCGGTGCAAACGTGATGCCGGGCGTATTGGACGTCGGGCTGATCACCCCACTCCGCAGCTCGTTTTCATCCGTTTCGCTGGTAATCTTCCAGCGGATGGAGGTGATATCCACGCCATGAAACAGAGCGCTGAGCGAAGTGCTCGTCACATTGGAAACCTCACGAATCTCCGGCCCTTCCTTGCAAGGTGCCAATCCTGGATCCACCACCACCGGTTCGGTCGTTACGGGCCCAGCTTTTTTTAATTCCTCCCTGATCAGGTTTTTCACCCAACCTTTCCCTGCAATAGAATCAGGCAGCGTAATCGTAATCTGCCCTAATGAGCTCAACTGCATCATCAGCAGGAGCAATACTGTACTCGTCAACTTTCTCATCCCCACAACCATTTTACGTTTTACATTTTACTTTTCACTTTTTACTTCCGCCCGGTACCCCGGTTACTTTTCTGATTCTGTCTCCTGATCTCATCATTTTTCAAATCGATGTACGACAACACGTCACTAATACTCCTTTGCATCACAGCATCATAGTTTCCGTACACCTGGCTCTCGGCTACCTTCACTATCTGCCGTTCCCAGTCCTGGACAAATATCCCCTGGTTGATGATCGCTTCGTCATCACCACCACCGGCCATTCCGAACCTTTTGAGCATCCGGTTACTGGCATTGTTGAACCACTGGGCAATGAGGATCTGCGTCACCAGGTCTATCTTAAGATAGTGTTTCCACCGGTTTTCCACCTTTGCGGAATTGAACACCTCCCGCTGATCCGCGTCTGATCCGCAGCGCATCCGCTCCAGCACATCCTTTTTCGGTCTCATGATGGTAGCGCAGAACTTCGCAAGGCTTTCAGCTCCCTGCGCATCGTTCCCAGCCGTCCAAAACCCGATCAGGTGAGCCGTCGCTATCACAAATTCCGCTGCGACTAGTTCATAGAGATTTTCGTCCGGTAGCAGGCAGTTTTTCCCACGGATCCGCAGCCAATCCACCGGTCGTACCTCCGGCCCTTTCCACACCCAGTCCAGCAAGCTGATGAGCCTCCAAAGCTCCTCGTGATTTTCTTCCCTTTCCAGCTGCTCCCATACCCGCTCAGGAGCCTGGAAGAGTTTCCGGAGCAATTCCAGTTTCACTTCCACACTCAGCGGATTCAGGTAAGCAGCGCGCACCAGTGCAGTCACGTCTCCCCGTTTTCTCAGGTCTGCATAATTGTCCACCAGTTGGCAATCCGCATCCAGTTCATCAATCCGTACCTTTTTCACATCCGAAAGTGTTTTTTGCCTTCATTATCCGGCATTTTCCATTGTCGTGTTCCGGGAGCCACATACAGCCCCGACTCGAAATATTCCGGGAACACCGTCAAAGATGACGTGTCGTTAAGGAATGCCCTGAGTGCCGCTTTTGCTTTTTCGGCACGGACGCTTAGCAGTTCCATCAGCCAGCGCGTTTGCTCATCCATGATGGCCGACTCATCTTGCAGGTTGTTCATGATGTTCATCACGCGCACGCCATTGGGCGTAAACTGGACCCGGATAAATGGCATCGCCTCAAATAGCGTTGCTGGAGCTACATACTCTGCAGCCATTTCATGGAGCCGGCTGTAATTCGTGTCGAGCGCGTCGCCGGTTTTCAGTTTGGTGGTGAGCGATGAAAACAAAGCTGCTCCCATCACCACTTTTGCCGTTGCACGCTCCACCCGGTTCATATAGCCACGCAGCACCATATACATGCGGTAGCTTTTTGTCACTTCCGGCAGCGATCGGTGCAGAGCTGTGGGCGTAGCTATAATGTACACCTGGTTGGTTTTGTGTTGCTCCGATTCCCTCCACTTTGGAAACGAGGCAACGTTCGACACCAGAAACTCCATCAGGCGCTCTACCGAGGCATCAGCCTTCCGGAGAATGTCTTTCTGAATCCCTTCCTCCTGGTAGCGGAATAACCCCTCCGTGTCTTTTGGCCTCTGGCGCGAAATTCCCGTATTCCCCAGCTGATAAAAGGTGTGATACCACGCATCCAGGTATCCATTCCAGATAATGGCCGTTTTGGTGAGTTTTAGCAGCTCGCCAGTTTTGCCGACGGTCGGCGCTCCGATGCTTGCCGGCAAAAGTTCTGCGAGCTGTTCACTTCCGACCAGGTCAGTGATCAGGCTTCCCTCAACGCCATCCAGGAAAGGTTTCAGTACTTCCAAAGTACCTTCCTTCCTGATGGCATTACCCACCACCTCCCTTACTTCTTCAATTGTTGTTACGAGCATCGTTTGCTAAGGATTGCTGCCGTGCGCGCTCAGCGTCGGCGTTTGATTTTGCTTCTTGATATAGGGCTACATACATCGCATGCTTCTGATCAGCGTCCGGGTATCGGTTGTCAGTTAATCGCTTTTTCCAGACCGACACGTTTTTGCTAAGGTTTCGGAGCGCTGTTCCAAGTTCAAGCCCCGAGGTCGGCACCGTAAAGTCCGGTTTCTTGTAATCTCGCACTGGCTCGTCGCTGGGCAGCATTCTGTTTTCCTGCAGATACTTTCTACGAGTAAGCTCAATCCGGTATAGATCATCATAGTGCAGTACCTGTTTCACTTGCTCCGGAACGGCAATGTTCTCCGGATAATCATGCAACCGGTTGGCGCAGTCAGCAGCCAACCGGTTGTAATTGGCGATATTCTCGCACAGCTGAGCAAAAGCCGTCCGGTATTGCGCAGCTGACAACGGCACACCTGCCGGTACGGTAAGCTTTATTGCTCTTCCATCTGCACCGTCCGCACCGTGTCGATCCGATCCTGATGCGCTTCCGGATTTTGCTCCTGCACTTTCAACTGCTGTAACAGGCTTAACACCTCTTCCGCTGTCGCTACTTTGAACTGGCTTTCCGGATCCGCTTCGCTTTTTTTTTCTGTTTCAGGCTCAGCCACGGCTTTCCCCTTTGCCCCTTTCCCTTTGCCCACAGTTTTCGCAATCGCATCCACCTGGGCAACCAGTTTGTCATCTTCACCTGGCACTGGTACCGCATCGGCATTCCTACCGGTGATCTGCTCGAATAGTACCTTTCCCTTTTCCTCGGAAATAATACCTCTCTCTACTTTTTTGGCGAGGTCGGCCAAGGCAATCTTTTGTTTCAGATTCATAATTTGTATTAATAAAAACGCTGTGTTACTCCGGTTAAACTCTGTGGAACTCCGTGGTTCTAATCAAAAAAAGAGGCCGAAATCACTTCCGGCCTCTTGGCTATTGCTTTTCCGGTGCTGGTTGCTTTCCTTTCTGCACCCAGTCGGGAAACTGTTCAAGTAGCGCTTTGCCGTACTCATCATCCACCTCCGTGGATTCCACACCGATCAAAACCCCCACCTCCCCAAACTGAAAGTTTACCGGCCTGTCAGACTTATATTTTAGTTTTAAAAACATCGCTCGTCAGGTTTACACCACAGCAGTCGTCATGCCAGGCAATGCCAGGGTCGACTTGTAGAAAGGTGGTTCGGTTACAAAGTTGTCGTTATCACCAGTAAGCACGTAGCCACGTTTGTCACCGCCCTTTTTGCCGGTATCACCCTTGGCTTTTAGCACGATCGGGCTTAGTTTGGAGCCTACAACGCGGATATCACCATCGTTGTACTCCACAAAGAAAATCGCCCCCGTATTGATATACTTGCGAAGTTCCACGGCTTGTGTTTTCGTCAACCCAGCGATATCAAAGCCCATGGAATGCTTGTAAGATTGGTAATAACGATCACCCTGGTTCTCAAAGCTCATGAAAGCCGAGTTGTCGGCCGGCGTAATCACCGCTATCGTTTTCCCAACCGCAACCGGTACTGCAGTAGTCACTTCCATGGTGGCTACATCCACATCAGGCGTCGCACCCAGCGATGTCGGCCAGTCTATTTTAGTGTCCAGCAGATCCTTTGCCGCTATCACACCGATCCTCCGGATTCCCGCAGGGTTGGCCAGCTGCTCATCAATATTACGTAGGTTGGTAAACGAAGCAAAAACGGGAGGCATGGCCATTACCACACCCGCCACACCATGCAGATCCCCCCCCAGTAGCTCCTTAACCTCCGGAACCAAATGTGCTGCAACCATGGCCAGCACCGCCACAAATGAAATTTTAAGAAAATTCTTCATTGATTATAAATTGAAATCAGTTATTACATACCCTAACAATTAGCTGCCGACTGCCCATAACCGGCAGTCTACAGCTAAATCTTACTCTTCGTCTTCTGCCGGACGCGGACCCAGGTCGTTACACACCATGATATCCGCACGAACATAATTCGGCGCAAACCAGTAGTCAGCAACAAATGCCACGGAACGGTCACGCTTGTTATAGTCGGTATCCAACTCAGTTGAATCCTGCTTACGATCCGTCAGATACACGATGTTATCATCCGGAGTGATCATCATGAAGTCTGAGCCTGCCAATGGAAGCACACCTTCAAGTCTGATGTTTTTAGCGAAGAAGAGCACCGGCTGTCCAAACGAGTTGTAGATGTTTACGGCGCCATACTTATTCAGCATCGCAAACTCGTATTCAGCTATTCGTTCAGGAGCACAGTACAAAGTCGATTGTGTATCGGCATAGGCCGGAAGCTTCGTGCGGTACTTCTTAGCCAACGCTTTGAACTCTTCGATAACGGTATCTTCGTTCACCAGGAAACCAGCAGCTGAGTGAACCAAAACCAATTCTTCCGGTAATTTGTCAGCAACAATATCCGCTTGAACCAGCGTCACAATCCCATCACACACGTCCACAGGGTTTGTTCCAGCAGCGTTGTGATCCCCAAGCCATACAGCCTGAACGGTATCTACGCCGGCAGCTTCGACTACATGTTCGTAGATGTAGTCAGCAAACATGAAGTCCTTAGGATCACGTCCATCTGTGCCTTCTACTTCTGCAAAATAGTTCGCCTCCAACTCAAGACGCTCAGTCTCTGTGATAAGCAAATCGATTTTGGCCGGTCTTACCTGCGCAATTCTCGCTTCCACTTCCAATGCGTTGGCCTTAGGATTAAATGCCCCTTTTGCACCGGGTTGCACCACGCTCTTCACAGCCAGGCTGCCCAACACCACTCGGTCAAGAACTCGCAGTTTTCGGAATTTTTTAAGCTTATTCCACCCACTCGTCAGTTTCTTCACCATAAGGTCGTTACCCTTACTTTTACGATGCTTCAATGAAGCATCCAACTTGGTTAAATTCACACTTGCCATTCCCCTCGATCTTTAAATTATGGTTAAAATTTATAAAGGGTGGGGCCCCTTCTCTCAATTACACGTGCGGAATACCGCCATGCCCCACCTTGTTTTTTCTATTTCTTTGGATTTGAGCGATTAAAGGAAGCTCGCGCATCGATATCAGCCTGAGTCAAATACTCTTCTTCTCCAGCCGAATTGGTCACATCTTCATCACCCAGCTGGTTCACCGAGTTGCGCAGTTTCGCTTTTTGCTCTTCACTCACTTTAAGCTTGCCTTCCAGCTCCGTCACCTTGCTGTTCAAGGTTTTGTTGGTTTTCTGCTCCGCTTTCAGGGCCTTTTGCGAAGCGGCATAAGAAGTCTCCAGGGCAGTCAATCGGGCTTCAATGGTGTCAGCACCTTTCCCTTTTTCAGAACTCTTAGGATCCGGATCGGTAGATTCATCGCCATCATCATCCGACTCATCGCCTTCGTCGCCGTCTGACTGTAATTTTTCTGCATCCTTCACAAATGCATCGTGCTCTTCGGCACTCAATTTTTCACTGATAGTTTTGTAAGAAGAGCCAAAAGTCCTACTCAACCAGTCTCCAATACTTGTTTTTGGCTTAGACATTTTTATAAAAAATTAAGTTAAATACATCATTTACCACTAAGGGTAATTACCCTTTTTACAGCAGAAGCCAGGTCACCCTTCGCATCTATCAGGCCCAGCTTCAGCGCATCATTCACGCCATACATTTTCCCGGTCAGCACCTCATTGGAGGTGATTTTCCCAGCCCGGCCACGCTTCACAGCGCCTGCAAATTCCTTCTGGCATGCGTCGAGCATGGCCTGTAATCCTGCGCGTGCTTCGGGGGTGAGTTCCTCTATCCAGTTCACTCTTGCCTTGTCCTCACTCCCCTTAGCCCGCATTATCTGAATGTCAATACCTTCCTGTTCAAGGTACTTCTTGTAATTTTCGTAAATCAATAAGGTTCCTATGGAGCCGATCTGGCTCGCAGCCTGATCCTCCATAATGATCTCGTCGCTCTGGCTGGCTACGTAATAGCCTGCACTTGCACAATAAGCTGTGTGGGTTACCACCGGCTTCACTTTCCGGAAGTTTGCAACTGCTTCGGCAAAGGCCGGCGTACTGTCTGCCGTTCCGCCTGGTGTGTTGGCTTTCAATACAGCACCTTTGTAGTCAGTGTCGGTTGCAGCAGCATTCAATTGTCTGATCAAGAAATCATTTCCGTATCCATACCAGCCACCGCCACGGCTCATTTCTCCCTCAATAGGAAGCACCAGCACGCTTTTGTCAGTTGAATGCGTCTCCGTAAACCAGTCATTGTAAGCCTTCACCCAGCCCGATAATTTAATTCTGTTTTCCAGCGCAGCAGGCAGTTTCGATCTTACGGGAGCTTTGCCCGGATTCCGTAGCCTGAATTGCAGTTCGGGTAGGTACGCGTCACATATGTGCCAGATGAATTGAGGTAAATGATCCATTGATAACCTTGTCGGTTCTTATATTAAGTCGATACAAGATTATTACAGCCGAAGAAGCTCTTAAAGGACAATAAAAAAGCTCCCGGATA
Source organism: Dyadobacter sp. 32 (assembly GCF_902506755.1). Classification (GTDB taxonomy): domain Bacteria; phylum Bacteroidota; class Bacteroidia; order Cytophagales; family Spirosomataceae; genus Dyadobacter. Next base: position 2,859,521 of record NZ_LR735258.1, read on the forward strand.
TTTGCCGGGAGCTTTGGGTTATCTGATCCACCACTTATGGCCGAACCCACGCAGGGTGAGAAAGAACAGGATCGCCTGCCACGTAGGCACACCGTCCAGCCGGCAATGCCACAGGAAGGTGATGTCTGCCAGCAGCCTGGCCGAGTTGGTCCCGTACTCATCTTCGCCGAGCCTGTTGTCATAGGCATAGTCATGGATCACACTGGCGTTGGCCATCCGTCCATGTGGTGGTATGAGCGACCACAGCCATCGCGGAACAGAAGCGAAATCCGTCCGATAGCCCTTCGGAATTACAAGTGTGCCATTATTGTAAGGCACCTCACAGTCTTCAGCCAGCTCAAACCAGTTCACTTTCCCGCCAGGCTTTGCGTATTTTCTAATTCGAATATCCGGATACTTTGTCATTGTCTCTTAAGTAAATCGTCCGTACGCATCTGCCTCCATCACCGCCCCAGCTGTAATCGTAAAAGGATTGGCACCATTCTCCACGGCATACTTCAGAAAACTGTATTGCCCCATGGAGCCGGCAGGATACTGCCCGTCTTCTCCGGGAAACACCAAAGCGCCCGTCCCAGGGTTCACATAGCTGGTGTCCGATGCAACCAGCAGGAACGAATCCCGCTCAATGGATTGAAATGCCTTCAACCGGTTCCCTGCCTGATCGTAGTGCTCAATGCCGCAGATAAGCGTCACGGTTTTTGCCTTGTAGTCCTCATTTTTGCCAAGTATGGCAATCTTCCTCACCACGTCCGGGTATCCCGGCGAGCTGCTTATTTCAATTCTTTGCAGGCCATCCATATTTATATAAGTCAAAATGTTAAGCAAAAGTGGTTCCCATGGCATCTCTTATCGTGCCCCCGAGTTTCGTCCATAGCTTTTTATTGGTTGGCGAGACCACCGTTTCGCCCTCCATCACTTTGGCGTCGGTGCTGGATATCGGATGGTACGACCTCAGAAATGTGCGGTCGCCGATCAAGTCGGACTCCACTGCATTGGTACCTAATGTAGGCGAAGCCCCAAACCCACGCCAGTACAGCGCACGCACTGAGCCATACCTGTTTGTACCATTCCGGCCAACAGTGCAAAAGATTGTGTTGTTTCCGATAATAAACGTTCCGCTGTTCCGAACGTTGACACTCTGCATATCTCCCGTGTAGACTAAGTCATTATTGCGCGGAACAATGGCGATGGCACCCTGAATATTGCGGTAAAAAAACTGATCACCCACACCGGCCGTTCCGGCGTGATCTTCTACTTCGAGCGTGCAGCCAGCATAAATGTATACATTTACACAGGTCGATTGCGCTTCCAACCTATATGTGCCATCGCCAACACCAGCCGTTGTGTACTTTTTGAATCTAAGAACCCCACCAGATAATATATTAATGTTTATACTATGGCAGTCGAGATAGACTGGCGAAGTCACATTGAGCACCCCGGTAATATTGATTATAAGGTTGTAAGTTTTACCGGAATGCAGCTGGGCAACCCTCGATAGTGTTTTTACACGCCCCGTCACCGCATTATTGTCATCCGTAGTGCCAGTCCGCGCATCGTTGCCATTGGTGCCGTCCACGTATATTACGGAGGAAAGGCTTAGGCTTCGGGCAATGAAACTGTTGTTCAGTGCCAGTGCCAGGGCTTCCGCGCTGGCAGCACGCTCATCACTTCTAAGCACCGTGTTTTTAAATGCATCCCTCAGGTCAGCCTCCGATATCATCCGTGTCTGATTATCGGGGAAAGTGGCATCTACCCAGGTATTAAATTGTTCTACAGTCCAGTTTAAAGGCATTTTCGTAAAATTTAATCAATTGTGTCACAAACGTATCCTTCCGGTCGGCAAGCCAAAAGGACAGCCGATTAAGCCTCAAATGCGAGGGAGAAACCATAGGTAAATGCTGCCGATTCCGGAAAGAGGACGGCGTCGTCATATCCCGGCACTTCGAGGTATGGATGCAGCTGCTCACTTGTGAATCCAAATGCCATGGGGTTTTCCTCTTTTGGAGCACTTCCAGTGGTAGCCTGAAACGTCATATCCAATCCATGCGGGCTACCACCCAGCAGCCGTGTGGATCCATTGTATGCTTCTGTTATTAACAGCCATCTTACCTCTGCCTTTTGTGCTGCCCACTTTATCACGTCATCCTGTACATGCGGAAGTGTAAAGCTTATATTCTGCACCCAGTACGGATACCCGCTTTCCTTTTTCCCGAGCGAGGTAGTGGCCACACAGGATAGATCACTCGGGAAAATGAATTCATAGAACTCAACGTCCGTAAGCTGCACCAACGCTACTTTGTTTGTATTGTGGCCCAGTGGTCGCAAAAGGAATGATTCCGCATCCACAAGTTTAAGCCGGCGTATGCCCGAAAGGTTGAGTTGCTGCGGTTGCCATATCTGGCTCGTCTGAGTTGTTGCCATAGGCCGAAACTACCGGCTTCACCTCGCTTTTGAAAAGACAAAAAATCAAGGTCATAAAAAACAAAAAACCGCATATCTCGAATGGATACGCGGTTTTTGTGCCCGACGAAAAAGCCACAGCCCTGACAAAACGATTCTAAACCCGACAAAAAGGTTGTAGCCCTGACAAAAGTTGCTGCGAAAGTTGCCGATTTTCCCTATTTTTTTTCTGGATCGTTTCCAGGTAGTCACGGTATATTTTCTTAGCCGTGTCCCATTCGATGTCTTTCTCTGCAGCATCGTCGGTAATGATCCCGCGCCGATCGAGGAAGCTCCTTACAATCCATGCGTAATCTTCGAACGGATGTACGTAGTGAATCGCAGCCACTTCCTTGATAAGGGCCCCACGAAAATGCTCAATCAAAAACGCTTCAAGATGCCGGTACTTTTCCATAGGCACATCAAAGCTTTTCTTTTTGCAGTTGTAACGGAACGTAATCCACTCGCTGCCTTTTGGCAGCTCCCGCACTTCGGCCAGCTGGGTGTAGCTGATGGTCATGCTGGCTGCAAATATCATCTCTCCAATCTCCGAGCGCTTCGGAACGTAAACGGCGTCTGGCTGTAATCTGTAACCTTCTTCTGATAGAATAAACTTCTTCACGTGCCTGGGCACGATCAGCGAAATCGTTTTGTGCATTAGTAAGGATTGTTGATGTCCAAATATAATTAAAATTAAGCGGCCAAAGCGCTTATCCGTCCCATTATAGCATGAAGTATACCATTGGCATTACTCTCACGCACAGCATTCTCTACCCCGCGCGTAGCACCCACGTTTTCACCCACAGCGCTCCGAACCCCGTCTATGCTGCTACCCAGCGTACTCACTTCCTTTCCCATACGCTCCACGGCTTCCACAACGCTCAGCGTCCCATCCACAATCTCCTCGAGCAGTTTGAGCTGCTGCTGACCTTGTTTCTGAGAAGCAGCAAAAGCGGCATCACTTTCGGCGGTGGAAGGGTTGGGCTCCGATCCTCCCACACCGTCAAACGCACCGGTATCAGCTGACGGCATGTCAGCAGCATAAGCATCCGCTTCCTCCTGGGCACGTGCTGCCTCCATCTCGGCTTTGTTTGCTGCATCGGCCGCTTTCCGTTTTTTGGAGCCAAACAGGTACATGTCCTTCTGCCAATACGGGCTTTCGAATAGGGTTCCACCGTCACGGAAGGCTTTCAGGCCAGGCTCAGAAGAAATGGCTTTCTTACGCATGCCTGGGCTCCGTGCGTTTTTAAACATCTCGTTGATCAGCGGCATGTTCGCCTCCGTCTGATCGGCCGAGATAATCGCCTCACCACCTTCCATTTCACCGACCTCCCTGCCGGTGCCCCGATCAATGAGCGCTATACCGCCGGTGCCGTAGGTACTGCCATGTTTGCCACCTTCGATCACACCGCCCTGAGCAAATGTCGGCTCAGGCTGGTTTTTGATCTTGGCTATTTGCACACCCGTCACCACCGCAGCCGTTGCAGCCAGGATGATGTTGAGTGGGAAAAAGTTGGCAAGGGCCTTCAACACCGCCAGGGCTCCCGTGATCAGTGCGGTAGCAATATCGGCTTTCTTCTGCGCACGGAAAGCCTTTTGCTTTTCGGCCATCTCAGTGGCACGTGCCCTGCGGTTTTCGGCTGCAATGGTTTCTTCCAGGTCGGCTTTGAAGTCTGCTTTCTTCTCGGCTTCATCGCTGGCCATCTGCACTTGTTTCTCACTGGCGGTCTGAGCATCGGTGAGCAGCGTATTGGAGCTCTCCACCGTGAATTCTTCCAGGGCGTCGAGCATATCCATCTTGTCGGCCTTCTCCTTTTCAGCAAGCCGGATCTTCTCCTCTGATTCTTTCCGGGCAAGCTCAATCTTGGCCTCGATCGCACGTTTCTCATCATCCGTCTTGGCCATGTTGGCCAGGCGTTGCAACTCCTGTATTTTGGCTTCTTCGGCCGCTTTCATCTGCTGGAGCTGCTCCGAGTAATACTTTTTCAAGGCATCCCGCTTTTGCTCCTCACTGGTGGTCTCAGAGGTAAGGATCCTTTGCAGCTCAGCAAGCCGGTCGGTCTCGGCAGATTTCAGGGCCGTCACATAATCCGATGATGATTTGATCAACGATTCCGTTACCGCCAGCTCGTTGGTCAGAATGGCAATCTTGGCATCACGTTCCCGGTTCGATTCCGCAATGGCCTTCTCAGCCTTTTTCTTCGCCAGATCATTCAGAAACGATACCGCAGCCTGAGCAGCCTGCCCGGCCGATTCGTAATTGGCCATGTCGGCCGACAGCCTTTCCTGCCAGGCCGTTTTATGGCCCTGCACAATCTGCGACATCCCGGCAGCAAATCCGGCAATGTCACCTTTCAGCAGCGCTGCAAAGGAATCAGAATAGGCTTTCAGGTTGGCCTGCTTCTTTTCCCTCAGGTCATCGTCAATCTTCTTTTTCTCAGCAGCGGCAGCGGCATCCGCTGTAATCGCCTCCTGATGGTACCTTTTTTCCAGGGCCAGGATGGCCGCTTCCCGTTGGTCCGTATCGGCAATTTCGGTGGTGGCCTTTTGCTTTTCGGCTGCAAGTTCCTGGGTGAGCTTTTCCTGCTGGTACTGCAGTTCGATCCGCACGCGCTCTTTGGCGATGTCGGCCAGCTTGGAGGCATTGCCCTTTGCAGCCATTTCACGCCAGTCCAGCAGGCTTAGTTCGGCCTGCCGGGTGGTCTCTGTGATGAAACTGGCGTTCTCAATCCGCTTCGCAGCAGTCTCCTGTTCGGTTTTCAGCACCTTGGCGGCATGCTCGGTTTTTACCCGTTCTATCTCGGCATCGGCATTCCGGTTTATGGCAACCCGGGCGGTTTCCTTCACCGTTTCATCGGCCAGGGAAGCAGCGATATCGACCAGGCGTTTCCGGCGTTTTTCTTCGATCTTGGAGGTGTCAGCTGCGCTGGCGTTTTTGGCTACCGTGCTTTCATGCTCGTTTTCAAGCTGAGCTATCAGTTCAAGCGCCTTCGTCCGGTCGGCTGCGACCTGCTTGTCATACTTGTCTTCGGCATCCTTGAATCCCTTCAGCTCCTTTTCCTTTTCCTTTACCCGCTTAGCAGCCTCTTTCTCCTGAGCTTCGGTTACCTTTTTCTGATAACCCTCTCCGTGCTTTTGTCCTGCAAACTTTGCCTCCGTTTCCGCATTGGGGTTTTTCCATACGGCTATGATTTCAGCGTTGGTTTTCTTGCCCGATTCTGCAAATGAATTCAGCGATTCCTTTCCGTAGCCAATGGCGGTATCCAGCATTTTCTTGGCACCTATCAGGTTGCCACTGGCCACTTCGGCCGCAGCGGATCCCAGGGCGTACATGGCTTTACCCGCATTGCTCACCGTATCCACAAAGCCCACCACAAAACTTTTTACGACCAGGGCTACGGATCCCACCGCTTTGCCAAGGAAACTCAGCGCAGGAATGCTGGCTTGTATCAGATCCAGTATCGCTATAAATACCGGACGGAGGCCCGTACCCAGCTCCACCATCAGGCCATCGAAGCTATCGCCCAGGTTGGAGGTTTTCCCGCCCAGGGTTTCCATCATCTTGGCGTTTTGGCCGGCTACACCTTCCATTTCCCCAAATGCGACGATGGCCGCATTGATGGCCTCCGGCGTATTGGCCACCGTCTTTTGCATTCCCTTAAAGGAGAACGTGGTTTCATCGCCGGATTTTTTGGCGCTGATACCGAATTCCTTCAACCGCTCGTTTTCGCCAGACATGGCATCCAAAGCAGCCTCAGTGAGCTGATCAAACGTTTTGCCCTGGGAAGCGGCCAGGTCGGCCATCGAGGTCATTTCTTTCTGCGAAGGACGCAGACCCCGGTTCACCATTTTTACGTATCCCTCCGTCAACTCGTCTACGCCAAAGGTGGTATTGGCAGCCATCTTTTTGAGCGCCTCCATGCTTTGGCTTGCCTCCTTCTGGCTTCCGAGGGCAGTGGAAAGCACCTTGTCGTATTTCTCGAACTTGGCGGTGGTGTCAAATATCTTGACACCCAGGTCATAGATAAACTGAATGACAGCCAGCGCCAGGAAGGCATTCATTGCCGTTTTGACGGTGTTCACCCCAGTCACCATCTTTCCCCAAATGCCCTGCTTCTGTGGCTGATCCAAAGCGTTCGACAACCCTTTCGCTTCATTTTGCATCAGGGTCAGCCGGGTCTTTACTTCATCGAGCCGCTTGGCAGCTGCTACGTACTCCTGGGTATTGGAGGTTGTATTTTTCCATTCTTTGGTAGCCTTCTTGAGCTCGGCTTCCAGCTGCCTCACGGTGAGTCCCGTCAGTCCGATTTCATTCCGTAGTTTGGTCTGCGATGCAGCATTGGCATTGAACTGTTTATTCAATTCTACCCACTCCGCTGAGCCCTTAGGCACATCCTTCAGGGCTTTTTCCAGTCCTTTGGCTTCCTTTTCAAGCAGCGCCAGTTTGTTACGCGCTTCATCGCCTTCGATCTTAAGCGTGATCGATACCGTTTCATTTTGCTGTAATGCCATTTCCCCACATTCGTTCGCACTTCCGGAGCATGTCCGGAGCTATCAGTGTGCAAAGAAATGGGTGTTGAAAAGTGCCAAAAGGACACAAAAAAGCCCCTTGAACGGGGCTTTACAATATAGTATTCCTCAATATTGATTAGATTTAGAAAAAATAATTTGACACGTTATGAATGAGGATGTTAATGATTGTCATGTGGCTATCCAGCAGAAATGGCCAACTGCACCTATAATTAAGAATATCACTAAATCCGGCCTGGGCCCTTCAAAATGCTATATTATCAATTCCGATCTTGGATTTGTTATCAGCGTGTATGAACAGGAAAGTGAAAGTATCCTGATAGCCGTTTTACAACTTACCACCCATCAACTAGGAATGTTAATGAATGACGCTTCCCTTCAGATTCCACCTCTTAGGGTTGTAGGAGAATATATATTTGAAATTGACCCTGCTGATGGCAATCGAAAACGGGTAACAATTGACCCTGTGCATAATCTAGACAGGGTACTCACTCAAATGTCGCCAGAACAGCTGGTTCAGGCCATTGAGGTGGATGTTGCTCAGTATAAAGGCCATAAATGATATTTATTAAGAAAGGCACCTGCTCTAGCTAGTAGTTCCCGCAGGTGCTTTCCTTAAAATCCAATTTTGACCGGAAAATCCAGCGCTCAGTAATTCCACGTCAGACACTCAATCTTCTTCTTAGGCACCTTCCGTTGCGTCACGGCAACGTTTTTCTCTATGTCCTCACACTTCCAGCCAAATCGTTCCCGATACTCCATCAGCAGCGCTTCCGGGTACGAACTCAGTAAAAACTTACCTTTCAGCTTAGCGCAAGCATCCAGTAAAGCTCTGAAATCGTCCAGCGTGTAACCAGCATAGTGTCCTTGATCCGATGACACATAAGGAGGGTCCAGGTAGAAAAACGCGTCCGGGGAGTCATAGGCTTTAATCACTTTAAGTACATCATAACACTCGATCGTCACCTTGCGGAGCCTGTCCTTAAAGTCCTGGGTGAGGTTCACTTTCTTGTTAAACAGCTTTAACGCACATTTTCCGGAGCGGTCGTAGCCGAACCCGCCTCCGATCATTGTACCAAAACTCATATTGGTCTGCACCCAGACGGCCCAGGCGCAGGCAATGGGGCTGGTTACTTCATCGGCCTGGCTGATGTACATCACCTCAGATTCTTTGTGCTGCGCGCGGGAGTGGAATGTCTCGTCTGCCTTTTCCAAGAACCCTTCAAAGTCATACTTCAGCACCTTGTAGAAATTCACAAGCCGGTGATTGATATCGTTCACCACTTCGGCTTCACTTGGCTTTTTGCCCCAAAACACAGCCCCACCGCCAAAAAACGGCTCTACATACACCACGTGGTCTGGGATCTTAGGCAGGATGTGTTTCAGCATTTGTTGCTTACCTCCATAGTAGGAAATAGGCGTTTTCATTTCTCTTTTCATGGCTAATTTTTGATTGGGGGGCAAAAATTAGCCCCGGCACCTATTCGCCAAAGGACAAAAATTTGTACCTTTCAAAATTCCAAAGCGGGAGGCAGCAGCATGAGCTGGATAAAAACTTAAAAATGATGTCAAAAAATATTTTCAACAAGGGTATAGAGCTTGGGAGAGAGCGTCTTGCCCAAATTTCAAAAAGGGGTTCAAAGTGGAAAAACCGTAATATCCCGATCTTTATCAGAGACAATTTACTGGTACCGTATTACATAACTGATAACGGGAGCGAGTTGGAATTGTGGGTGATCAATTATCCCATGGGTGTGAACGGGAAAGTAGCTTTCAGCCGCTTTGCAACCGAACCCTATGAAGCTTCCGCGATTTATGCTAGCCCAAAACCAGAAGGCTAAAACCTCTGACTTATTTATCCTGCACGCGCGAAAACCTGCATTTATTGCTCGGGTTAATGAGTCAGCAACACTAGAACTAATCGAAGTGTATCAGTCAGCAGAAGAATCTGAAATTCAGAAAATTTTGAACCAAATGGAAGAATGGTACAAAGCTTCAAATAAATCTGACCTAACTTAGATATTGTACATAGTCTATCTAATGGAGAAGTTTAAATTTTGATATTTCTTAAATGAAAGACAAAAGTATGCATTGGTATAGTGATAATCGTTTTTGGCTACTTGTAATAGGAGGTGTGGGTGCCTTGTTTTTGTTTTTATCTAGCTACCTTCAGTATAAAGAATCTGTAAGACAGGATTTGGAAAATACCGCCAAGGAAAAGGAGCTGTCGAGAAAGCTTGAAACTGCAAATGAACAATTAGTGCTTAGTAATGAATCTCTAAAACAAAATTTGGATTCCACAAACGTGGTTTTATCTCTAACTAATAAACTAAATAAAAGTTATGAGGAGAATCAAAAGCTTACCGCTGAAATTGCGGAATTTGTCACTGGAGGAAATAATATGCCGGTAATAAAACTAGAGATTTTTAAAGGCTTGTTATCGCCAGCTCTTCCAAACTATGTAAAGTTTTACGCTATCAATAAAGGCAGAGTACCTATTGGTATAGTAAAGATTAAAGTCGAAGATTTGTCACCCCCAGGTGGAATAAATGGAGATGACCGTGGAGACGAGCCCTTTTACCAACATCCGACCGTTATTAGCCCATTCGTAATGAATAAGGAGGAGATGTTTTACAGCAAAAGGGTAAATAGCAACACCCGGTTTGAATACAAGCTAGAAGTTATTTGGAATTCAAACTTTTATGATATGCATTTAAAATTTACACTTGAGCATAATACCTTCAATTTGATATCCCTGGATTATACAAGAAACGGGGAACAAATAGCTGATCCAGAAAATTACTTAGAGTTAGACGTTCGGCATAGAATGACTCCTAAATTTGTCCCACCGAAGCCATTCTAGAGGAGACTATACTTTCACCAACAAACAAGCAAACTCTTTCGTAATAGGCAGCTCCCCACCCACATGTGCTACCAGGTAGTTAAGCCCATTGTAGTGGATCATCCGGCTGAAATCCAGTAATGCCAAATCCGTTTCCGTCAGCACAAAACTTTTCTTAAGGTAAAACATGCCCAGCCTCATTTCCTCGATCCGGTTCCAGCTGGTTTCGCTGATCCCGTTTTCGCCGGTGATGTACAGGCTTATTCCATCCAGCTCCGGCAGTGCTTTTGGTATTGAGGATACCAATCCATGCCAAAACAGCAGCCTGGGAGCCGCGTTCACGTTTAGCTGGTTGAACTGCGCCGTTACACCGGTTTGCTTCGCGATCGGCAAGCCCGTGGCTTCGTCCGTCAGGAACGTGGAGAGCTTCATGGGCACCTTGCAAAGCCCGATGGCAACGTTGCCCAGTACGGCCTCGCTAGGTGTGATGTAGTCTACGAGCGGTTCGGGCTTATCTTTCATCAGCGAATCCCCGCCGTCCAGTTCAAAGGCCAGGTGAAGCCGGCGATTAAACTCCGGAAACTTCTCATGGCCGATCACCGCCTTCTGTGTCCAGTCGGCCACCGGTGGCAGGATCAGTTTTTCCTCCCAAAAGTCGATGCTCAGGTGCTTTTCGGCAGTATCAAATTTCAGTTCCAGGTTTGGGATCTTCCGGAGCTCCATCAGAAACGTCGGTATGGTCCAGGCAGGCACATGTCGGTTTACGGTCACCGTGCCGGCACCATCCAGCGCGCGCCAGTTCGTCAGGATCAGCTGGCTCCACGTGGCATGGCTCAAGTAGTTTCCACCGATTGTAATGCCGGTGGCAGCAGCTATGCATTTCAACAGGAAATTCACAAACAACATGGGCACAATCGGTTTGTCAGGCTGAGCGGAGTCGAAGCCTGGTGCTGTATAGTCATTCACCACGCCATTATAGGCGATGGTCGATCCGTTGGTGGAATAATAATCCGCGTTCAGGATTTTCGGAAAACAAACGGCTGCGTGATCATCCACCATTACCTTTGGCGGTATCACCGGCGGAAGCGGCACCGTTCCCAGGTCCAGCTCAGTAAGCAAAGTCCTTTGATGTTCGCCAAAAAACCTGGAAAGGTCATCGCCCACTTCAAGCTGATAACCCGTTAGTGGGTTGGCCGATTTTACATAGGCTTTCCCCCTGTACACCATGGCGCCATTGTACAGCAGCTCGCAATCGTAGCTGTGCAGATCGTTCCCGGCCTGTGGCATTTCGGCATACTGAAAAATGCGCTGGTTGAGCACCGAGAACGGGATGTTCGGAATCGTCGCCGTGCTGTCGGGTATCGTCTCATAGGTGAGGTGTGGATTCAGCAGATTGATCGGGATCCTGATATCCTCCCCCAAATCCACACTCTCGCCATTTATTCTTACATCGGTGAACATTACAGAATCGTGAGTTTAATTAAGTACCTGTCAAGCGCAGCGGGTATCAGCTCGAAAAACAGACTTTCATTCGCGTAGCCGGCCACCGGGAATGACCTGGTCAAGGTGGTTCGCAGTGTACCATTCTGGAAGATCTCTATTTTAATGGTTTGCCCTGTTTCACCATACACGTTGTAGTAATATCCCGGGTCGTTGGGGAAGTCCAGATCATTGCTTCCTACCGGAAATATGTACGAACCAGGCATTCCCTGAATGGACTGAATATTTCCCCTGGTGGCAGCTCCGTCCACCACATAATACACCCCCACCCTGGATGGCATGTTGGTGCGGTAATGAAAGTGCCCTGCCGGTACGGCCCAGGTATAATTCTGCCCAATGGCGCAGCTGCCGTACAGGTTGGCATATTCCTGGGTGTTCAGCTGGTTCCAAGCAGCTTCCGCCAGGGCGTCGCTTATGCCGGCCTTTTCTGCGCCATAAGTACCTGCCGGGATGCTGATCATGGCCTCCATCCCTTCTTCAGCAGCGCCACAGTTGTTTTTCACGAAGGTACCCTTCCGGTTGATCGCAGCATTTGGAAAGGGTGTGGATCCCGGCACCGTCGACGGATCCGGGCTGGGGATCAAATAATCCTTATCGCCTTCCACATTGGCCTTCTGGGTCAATGGCACCACATCGCTACCGTTGTCGGTGTAGTACTTCCGGAGCGCAGCGGCTTTCACCATGCCGGTTCTTTTGCCGTAGCCATCCAGCAGATACACATTACCCACACCCCGCCAGGCAGTGGCCCGCGCCGGCGCAGCCGATACGGGAGCCAGTGAGCTGAAATTGGTGTCCGAATGCGTACGGCGAAACTGAAAGGAGCGCTCCATCAGCCCCGCATTGTCCTCCCGGTAGGTAATACTGCCCGTGATCAGGTTCACGGCCTCATAGCCATGCGCAGTGTCTTCCAGGATACATTCACTGAGCATCAGTTCCCGCAAGTAGCTCAGGTACTTCTCCTGATCCCGTTCAAACAGCCCCGTCGACACCTGAATGCCCGAATTTTCTTTGATGGAAATAATCGCCAGTTCAGAGTAGTCGATCCCCTGTGCAGCATCCCGTTCCTTCACGGCCGTTTGCCTGGTCACATCGCTATCTTCGGAGGATTTGCCCAGCAATCGCAGCGTATCGAAGCCCCCAAAGCTGTTGGCAAATAAGATAAAGCGCTCAAACCGATGCCTGCGACGGTCAATTTCATAGGTGCGTACTTCGGTAAATCGCAGCATGTTTTCGTCTGCCAGCCACACTTCATATTTGATAATGGATGCGTCGCCAAGGCCAAGGGCAACCGGCCCAACGGGTGCACACACCACCTGGAATGCACTGGCGCTTTGGATCGTGTTTTTGGTCAACACTGCCCTGGTTCCGTTGGCATAGGTTACCCGTACCCTCAGGTTAATCTGCGTCGGAAGCGGAGTAAGGTTGACCAAAAAATACAGGTATTCTTCCTGCGCAGCACCGATCAGCTTCACCTTTGGCTGCCAGGTCAGAAACTGCATGTTTGCAGGCTGGAACCGGGAGAAAAACCGGTGCTCATAGCTCACAAAGTCACGCAAGGCAAGCCCTGCGCGCATGGCCGTGCGTGCTGTCAACAGCTGGTCTCTGATAGCTGGCTCTATTACCTCCCTGAGCTGATAGGGCGTAGTGAGGCTGGCAACAACCGAAAGGTTACTTTGCCCTTTTTCGGGCAATGTAAGCGTCATTTGACCAGCGAGGAGCGCTTCGATCCGGAACGTACAGCCTTCGTAAATCTCCGCTCCGTCCGATATCTTCACAGGCTTTTCACGGCCTTCCAGCCTGATCATCTTTTTGAAGCTAGTGGCCTGTGGATACTCTGGCACTTCCACATCCAGATAGTACCTGATGCCGGCGCGATCGGGGTAGGTAGCCGGATCCGCAGCCTGAACAATATGCTGTACCTCATTTCGGACCATATCCACGTCCAGCCAGGAGATACCCTTTCTCAAAAAATCTATCATTGTCTGTCCTTTAAGGCTTTTGCTATTGTATTCAGCGTTGCTTGTGCGGCAGCTGCCTGGATGTTTGTCTCTATTTCGCCGTAGATTTCCTTCATGTAATTGCGGATGTACCAGCCACGGCCTTTGCGCATCACAATAGGCTGCAACAGGCGCGACCGGGCCAGCGCCCAGGCAAGCTGGCGAATAGCCAGCTCCCTATTCCTTGGAAATGATCCGTGCGGTTTCCAGCCGGAGACGTACTGGAACGGCTTGTAGTCTCTGCCGGCTTTGCCATCGATGATCTTTTCGGCAAACTCCTTCATTGCGTCCACAGGAGCTTGTTTTGAATAGGTCATGGACTTCATATCCTTGAACCGGCCATACGCTTCAAACTGCATGGCCATTTCGGTCATCCATGCCGAGTTGTTCTGGCGTACTTCACGAACCAGCGAATTCTTTAGGTCACCTGTAAGGTCGAGCCCTTCTTCTTCGAGTTTTTCCCGCAGCATGGATATACCACGACCACTGATCTGGTTGGATATTTGCCCGACCACAAACCAGATCGTGTCGTAATCAATGTCCGGAGACCAGGTAACGAGCTCACTCATGATCCGATCAGGCTGTTGGTACTGGTGATCAGCGTCACAACCAGATACTGGCCCACGCAATTATCGCTGCCATACTCGATCGGAGCCATTTTGTATGACATGGAGTCCATCCTGAACCGGCCTGCTTTGCTGTCCCTTCTAAGCGCTTTGATCATTCTCCATGCAGCGAGTTGAGCCAATTTGTGATTTTCCAGCTTCTCCTGGTGTGACCCATCCGTTGGAAACATCAGCGCAAAAGCTAGCTCCTGCTTCGCTTCGAAGTTGTGCATGCCGTTGTCGTCTCCGGAGATTACCGGCATCAGCAGTACCAGAGCCGGGTAGGAGAAGTAATCCATTTTGGAAACCGCGTCGAACCGCTCCATTTCGAAGGGATTGTTTGAAGTTTCCAAAACGCAGGAGATAATTTCCGGATCAGCGTCCACAACTTCCGTAAAGTAGTTTTCCAGGCTGATAATATCAGAAGCGAGTAATTGCATAATCAATTAAATTATTCCCCAATAAGCATCCCAGATCCAGCTGAACTTTAACCAGCCGGCACGAAGCGATTTCTTTCGCCACATGTGGGGCAGGCATCTGTAAATGGTAATTGGGGATATGAGTAAAAAAATCAAAAACTTACCTGTGATGACAATCACGTGTCCCAAAAAGTGGAAGAACGCGACTATGATTTTAAAAAGCTGTTTCATTGTGCGTTGGATGTTGCAGGTTGTTTGCCGGTCGGATTCTCGTCCAGTGTAGTCATTTCAATGTCGGTAAACTGGTAGCTTACTTCTTCCAGGTTATAGCCCATCACGTCCAGCGCCTGGTCAAGTCCTTTTTTCAAAAGCCTGCGGTAAGATGGGGTCATGTATCTCACCTGGAACATGACGGAGTGCATCAGCTCGGATCCGCTACCGCCAAGTTTGTCGCCTTCTGCGATACCGGCCAGCGATGGAAGGATCCCGTGTCCCTGGGCCTGCTTCACGCCGGCCTGCTTGATCAGGTTCATGTAGGCATCATCCGTCATCTTGTTTTCAATGGGAGTTACCTTAATCAGCCGGCGCTCCTTGCCAGCTTCACCCATCAGGTTACCAATCAATACCAGCGCCTTGTCTGCATTTTTCACGCCGGACAAGTAATCGTCCATCTTACTCATGAACTGATCCTTCCGCTCGTCCACTGCCTTCATCACCAGTTCGTCGTTGATGTCCTCATGATCCATCAGGAAATAGCTCTCGTCAATCTCGATCAGCAGTTTCAAATTGTAGCCATTGATCAATCCGCTCAGGTGATACTCCGGAGTGAGGTTATCCACCTTTGTCCAGGTCTTGGTTCCCCACCAAAGCCCCTGAGTATAGAAGTCTGAGCCGATCTGCTGTTTCTTAAGCACCATGATGGTCTCAGGGTAAGCAGTCGGATCCTTGATGTTGAAGATAGGCACAGCAACGGTATCCTCTTTTTTTACCGAGCGGTCGGTCCCGAAGAACGGGTTGATCAGCACGTGCGTCAACGGCTGGCCTTTGGCAGGTTTCTGAAAACGTACTTTGTTTGGCTGTATCGTTTCCAGCGCCACATCGCCATTATCCTGTATTGAAAACCGTATGAAGGCAATTTCAGCAAAAGCAAGGCTCAGGGCTGCAAGCTCGAGATACTTTGAAAAGATCTCCTCCGTGCGAAACCACTTTCCGAGTTTTGGATCCTTTACCAGCTTCCGCACTTCCTTCCCATCGGCATCAATATCGACCGACATCAGTTTGACGTCCGCGCCGAGTATAAATTCTTTCGCTTGATCCATCAAACGCGGCTTAGTCGGTGAGTTCCAAACCAGCTTCAGCATCTCGAGCGCCTCGTTGTCATTGGCTCCCCACTTCACCCAGTCTTTCTCTGAAGTCCCGCCATTCCCGACGATGTTCGATTGACCTGTTACCGCATCAAGCGTTGGCGTCACGATCACCGTCGACTGAGCTTTACCCAGGTGATACAGGTTCTTTTCAATTCTTCTTACCATTCGCCTCAGTAATTTTTATGTATGATTTTGAGCCACTCTTTTGCTTTCGGCAACTTCACCGCAAGTATCAGCCGGTTCCGGAGTGAGAAAGCCTGCTCCTTTTCGCGGTCTTCCAACAGCACCGATCCCTTCTCAATGATGTCGTAGCGCAGTTTTCCTTTGGTGCTTTGCCCATCAAACCGCTTGGAGGACTTTGAGCAGCTATTCTTTATCCCGAAGGTTCCATCCGTCTTCCGGTATTTCAGCGCAAAGCCACTGTTACCGGGATCATGCAGTAACCGCCAAAAAGTCTCAATTGAAATTGTTTCCATGATTCAAAGATCGCCGACCGGAAAAGCGTCAAAAAGGACAGAAAAAGTGTTCCAATTTCTGTTTTTGCCTTCGCTCTCACTGTGAGACGGTTGGCGTCCCGAATGTCTCACAAAGGCAATATTAATTCCAATTGTCTCCCTGCCACTGCGGCACCCTTTCCATTTCCGGTAATTACCGACTCGCAAAAAACGGGATATCTGGTAGGCCGTGACCTATTCCGGATCCTATCGCCGGTTCCACCGTCACAGCCATCGGATTTCCCTGATCAATGAGGTTTGAGGTTTCATGCTTGAGTATTTATAATACAAGATGTAATCAAAACAGTCAGACAAGTGAGTTGCATATTCTTGTTGCATCGACGTTCCTTCAGCTGACTTGTTCTTCTTCATGTCTGATCTGATTGGTGAGTTCTGTATGGAGATGATGAGTGCTTTACATGTATTCTGATTGAGTCTCACACGTGGTAAGTTGGTGGTGCTCTCTGCAAGGATGCGATCTATTAATGAGAAGCGGTCTTTGTGTTGGGGGTTGAATTTAAGTACCCTCAATTTAACCTTCCACCCAAGGCCCCTTAATTCATCTACCACCTGTGTGAAGAAGGTGTCATTACTACCCGCGCTGTTACTGTCTCCGGACGCATCGCCATATAAGATGATGTCCTTCTTAACATGGTCTGCATAATGATCATGTATCGCTATGGCCAACGTTTGAGAAAGGGTCTTTTTCTCCTTGGCCTGTTTGACGTAGATGTTGTTGATGACCTTCAATATCTTGTTGCCTTCCTGACAAATGATCGAGGAGCAGATGTAGTTATTGAAGTCCATGCTTATTTCCAGAGGCTTGTTTACCTCATAATCGGAAAAGGTCGGTAACCAAAGTCCGTCCTCATTTTGATTGTAGGAAAATGTATCTGCAGTACAGTGTTTGTGCTCCTCAAAGCTTGGGTAATAGCAGTTCGGTAATTTGGCCAGTCTTTCATTGAGCACTTCGACCCTGAAAACCAGCGGAGCCAATGTCTCCTCAAGATTTTTTACGTACTGCGGATGCAGCGTTGGATTGTCGTAAGCCGTCCCCTCCAGAAAAAAGTATTTTTCAGGATCCTTCTTTTGGAGCTCTTCAGTATTGAAAACCCATTGACCTTCCTGCGTCCATGGATTGGAAGTGAAGTCGTAAAACGAGTTGTGAAGCGGTGAATCCTTAAAGCGCCATGTATTGGCCCGGTACAAAGTAGCCATCAGGATCTTTTGCACCCAGTCACTTTTAAAAAGTGCTGACTCATCCACGAAGCCCCCGTCAAAATTATGCCCCCGGTTAGAATCCGGTTTCTCAAAACTGAGGAGCTGCACACAAAATCCTGAATCGAAGGTGATGCAGCGCTCGTACGATTTGGGTGCTTTGAAGGGTCGTGGCCAGTCCGGTGGCGGTTCTTTGAACAGCACGTAATTCCCGAAAGGATTGACCTTCTCGTGATACTCATACCACCCCATTGAATTCCAGGCATCGGCCGAATCCGTCAGCACGATATCAAGAATCTGTTTGAACGTCCGACCAGCGAGGAAGAACTTCGCCCTGGGCAGCATCTTTGCAATGTATCCGATGCAAACCAACAAAATATAAGTCTTCCCAAACGCACGGCCAGCAAGTAACGTCTTGCGCTTGGCTTTGCTATTCAGGAATATTTTCTGCTTGGCAGAAGTAAATACAATGTTTGCCTTATGCGCCAGCTGCCGTAGCCTGGTCTTCCTCAGTCTCTCCTTCGTCTCCGGTAACATCCTCGTAACTTCCGTCCTCAATTTCACGTAATAGATCAAGAGCATCCAGATCATCCGTGAAAATGATGTTCGGGCTTGCTTTAAATTTGTTGGGGTTCTCCACTTTGTCTTTTTCCAGGAGCCCGCGGATCTTTGCTGCTTTCATTTGCACGTCGGCTGACTTGCCAAGTAGTACTCCAGCTTCTTTGACAATCTCCGGGTCAGACTTTGTGACAACATTCCCTTCACCGTCCTCAAACTGAATCATATTGTCCGCGACCATGGTATGAGCCATGTTTTCAAGCTTAAGGGCCATCTCCTCCAACCTGGTAGCATAGATATAGCGCTGAGCCACTTTTTTGGAGTTACCCACATCCAGTTTGCCGAAGATCTCCTGAGCGCCATTAACGACGTTATAGGCCTGGCTCTGCTTCAGCTGGCCAATTGGCTCCGGAGTATTCATGAGCAGCTCCACCACCTGCCGTTCACTCTTGCCGTCCAGCAGCTGGGTGAAGGCAAAGAAGTACCGATCAAACAGCACCTTGTCCTTGACAGTTAGTTCTCCGCCGATCTGAATGTGATCCCGATATTTTTGAAGTTTATCCTCTTTGATAATTAATTGCATACCTGTTCAATATCCTTTGTACAAGGTTAGCAGGTAGGGATCAGAGCCGAAAGGACACAAAAAAACTTATTCAGGAACTCTGTAAATCGTGCTAGTGGTCTAAATTTTAAGCAACTTATTCAGATAGACATTACAGGACTTTTGAAACTCCCTCTGTTTCTGAGCCAAAGGCGTAGCATTTCTAATATTGGAGGTTGCCGTTTCCTGTTGAATTCGATACTGATCATCTTTCAATGAATCTATTTGAGATCTCGTCTCTGAGCTCTGAACACCTTCTTCAAATATTTTTATTTTGTTATTCGTAGATATTAGTTCTAAGATGAACTTCGGTGGTACCATTGCAAATTTTTCAATAGTGTCAACGCATAAGGCGAGGCTTTCTTGTTTGAGACTTTCGTTTTCAACGAACAAATTAAACTTAGCCATACAATCCTTCATATCTACATATAGGCTTTTAATTTTCTTTAAATAAGCCTCCAATTCTGCACTGTTTCTAAAATCAGCATCACCACAAGTTGTATCAATTAAGGAATAGAACCATCGAAAGTACTTTACGTTGAAATCGACAATTGCAGCTCTTTCTTCGGCAGCTATTCCTAGCTTAATTCCATTTAATATCTGTAAATTGGCTTTCAATACCTCAGTTTCTTGATTGAAACTACTTTTGACCTCTTCCACCAGCTTTGTGATTTCTCCGATATCCTCCTTAGTGGCTAAATTTTCGCCTTTCTTTTTAAAGTAAGAAGGAAGATAATCTTTGATCAAAAAACCAATAATGATTCCAACGATCGCAACCGTTGCAGTGTAGGCAAATCCTTCGTACTCCATATAGTTTAATTGTCGGTTTACAGTTTTCTTTAAATCAAATTAACTCCACAGCCGTCAAATATCCCACTTCCACAAGGTAGTTGAGCGTTTTCTCATAATCGAAGTGGCTGTAAGCAACTCCATAATACTCCCTGATCCGGATCAGGAATTCTTCCAGATATTCATCCAGCTCCCTCTCAGAATCAAACCGGGATCCATTTTTAAGGTTGGTAAGTATTTCTAGCGGGGAGCTACCTGTTATTAGCTCCCCGTCTTCAGTCTTGTAGGTCATGCAGCAAAGTTGTTAATTCTGGTTTGAATATAATTCATAATCTCCGGTTGTTGAAATTTAGTCAGGCTTTCAAAATTCGCCTGCGCTGCCGTTACCGTTTTCGTTTTGCTGAATTCAACCAGGTTGTGTAAAAACAAAATCCAGCTTTTTATTTTTTCAAGCTCCACCGTTCCTCCGTGTTGGCGAAATTCTATGCTCTTGTGTCTTAGGTAAGATTGAAGATTTACCTTATAATATCTTGAGTTTTGTATGCTCGCCATTTCCTGGATCGTACTTGCTCCTGAAAGCTGACCTACAATCCCCGTAATGCTTTTGCAGTAAGTGTTATTATTTTTCCTACGGCTTTCCGGCATGAAGCTATCAATCAAATTTTCATAGTTAGCGTAATTTTTGAGCAGATTTTTAATTTGTTCAGCTTCAAATCCCGAAGCGTCAAAATGTATATGTAGTCCGCAGGTTCTATTTATTTTTGCTCTCAGCGTGGTAAGCGCTGCGCTTACTACTTCAAGTTGTCTTAGTCCTTCAAGGCCCTTCAAAATCGGGCTTACAATCTCAAAAGCGTTATCACCTCTCAAGCTTCCGTCCGTTACTATCTTCCAGTGGCTGCGGGTAGTGTGGTTGTAGCCTTCCACCAAGCATTCCACTCCGTTGCTGGTGATGAGCCTCGCCAGCTCACGTTTATCTATCCCGTATGCCTCAATCTCGATCCCAAATTTGCGGTTGAAAGGAACAAAGCTTAATTGTTTCGTCTGAACTCGCTCTGGCCAGTGCTTAGCAAATACATTCTGAACAAATCCGTATCCGCAGCCTGCAAGTTCACTTACTTGTTTTCTAGTCAATCCCAAAGCCAACAGCTGGCGAATTTTTTCGGTTTTTGTAGTCGTTGTATCGCTTAGTATAAATTGCGTATTCATCTGTATATCAAAGTTTTAAACTCATTATTGTTACATCTAAGTACGCACTAACGTGCCCGACATGCAAGTCATTTCTGCACTATTTTCGCACAAAAAAACCGGCTCATCACCGGTTTAATTTCTGTCCCTTAGAAATTACCTTTTCTCATAATATCTGAATTTGTATCCATCGTCCAGGGTAATAATTCCATTCCAAACCACCACTATCGTCCGTACCTCGGTATACTCTCCTTTGCCGAATTCGTATTCGCGGGTTATTGTTATTTTGTCTCCTCTTTCTGGGTTGTCTAATAAAATAATCATCTGTATATCAGGTGTTTAATTGCGTTATTGTTACATCTAAGTACGCACTAACGTGCCCGACATCCAAGTCATTTCGACACTATTTATTTTCAAAAATTGGGGGAAATAAAGACCTAAAAACTTGTGTAGTAACTACACATCTAGTATATTTGTTATGTCATTAAGCAAAATATACATGGATAGAAAACAACAACTTATCAACCAACTCGAAACCGCAATTAAGGAAGTTGAGCAATGGTTGATCGACACACCGCCCGATACAACCGACAAGCAGTATCAGGCCTGGATCGAAAAACTAAAAGAATACCAGAAGATGCTTCAATTAGTACAAGGGATGTAGTAGCACGGGAGGGGGCACCCCTCCCTTAACCGCCAAAAATTGATATGAAAACAAAAGAAGAAATTCACGCCAAGCTGGATGAGATTCAGAACCTGTTCAACGAACTCTCCAACGCCTCAGTCATCGCCTACGGCAACGAGTACAAGCTCTCCGAGTGGCTCACACCGGTCAGTTATGCGAAAAAGTACACCAAATCCATCTCTACCGTTCAGAACTGGATCGCAAGGGGAGTCGTGCCCGATGCCTGCATGGTGGTAATTCCAGAGCTTAATAATCTGCGCCTGATCAAGGACCAACCCTATCAGACCCGCACCTACGACACTAGGGCCAAGGCCCTGGTTGCTTAATGACCAAACACCCTGCCAGCTTTGCCGACGGGGTGTTTTTTTTACCTAGCCAATTTCACCAAGCCAACTCCCACCAGCACCATCATAACCACACTAGTCACCAGCGCCACCCGTAGCGCCACAAAAGCCAGGTGAGGCCCATTGTTTTTATCCACGGCCATCATCGCCAGGTACAGCGTGAGGTTCAGTATTACCCACATGATCGTGAGCAAAATTCGCTTGGTTGTCGGTCGGTTCATCATCCTTGCAAATGTAAGGATTCTCCCGATCTCTCCACACACAAGCATCTTCCCAGCTACCATGCAATTTTATCTCATCGTAAATTGCAGAAATGATACTCCCCATTATCGATAACGAACTTCCTGCACCATCTTCACAGCCTCATGCAATTCTGCAAACGTCATATCTTTTCCCCAGCTCTTGTAAAGGGCTTCGTTCAACTTTGCAAAGCATGCTTCCAACTCCATTCGTTGTGGATCCGAGAAATTGATAAGTATCTGCTGTGCCGCCCATTCCGTATTTGAGTCGGGGATGGCTTCCAACAATTCCTGTTTTGTTTGTTTGCTCATTATCGTTAAAGTTTCCCACCATTACCCAGATATGGGAAAATTGTGGATGATAAATTCTTTCAGTCTGGTACTCAAAAATTGTTCCGCAATCAATGCATCGCGAGCAGTTTATGTTTATCGCCCCGAAGTTTCTATGCTGCAATGGCCATTCAATTGCGCTAGAGAATTTTCTTTCTTTCCAGGAGGTGATGGTAGAACAACCTCTCCTTTGTCACAAGGGGTGTTACACGTGGATGGGTTGCATATTATTCCTCCTTTTCCTGCTTTGTAAGCTAGGCTACATTTTTCTATCATTGGATTCATCATTTTTTTATCCATCCAGTTAAAGAGTCCCATTAGTTATTGTTTTGGGTTACTGCCAGTTTTTTATATTCCAATAGTTCTTCATGATATCCTCTCGCCAATTACACCGACAGGATCCATCACCACGGTCAGCCTGTGTATCATGGCCGCCTGTTCCAGCGGTGCCAGATCCCGAAACTTCGCCTCCCAGCGGTTCAGCTTCCGGCCGATCCGCTCCCGCTCCCGGTAGTTATCACCCAGGTATTGGTAATCATGCAGCTCCAACGGCTCCGGATAATTCATCCACAACTGTTCAATCGCCCGGCCATGCCTGGTCTGGCTTTCAAACTCAATGAACCGCCATTCGTCCCGGCCTTCAAAGAATTCATAATAGATGTCATTGGGGTAAGTGCTCAGCGCCACCTTCGCAACGCTAAAACCCAACAGATATTCCAATAGCTCCCGATGATCATCATCACTCATCTCGTTTTTGTAACGTGTATTGGAAGAACGAGTGTGCTGCGGATACGGGGGATCAGCATAAATAAATGTATCCTCCCTGTTCATCAAGAGAAACATATTCTCTTCATTCATAAAATCGAAAGCACACCCATTAAAACAGTGCTGTCCCTTTCCTTTTTTTGATTCCATACGCTGCTGGGGTCGATACATTTTCTTAGTGATATCCAGTAATCCAAACTTGGCATAGGAAGAAAATACATCCGCATCTTTTTCAATTACCACACTGTACTGCGCTGGCCGCTTATGCCGATAAATCCCCAGCATCCCGCCAAACAGCTCCACATACACCCGGTGGGGTGGAATCTGATTGATGATGGTCTGGTAAGTTCCACTCCCGGACTTACCGCCAAAGTAGGCGTTACTCTCCATGGCTCACCAGGGCTACATGCTTGATAAAACTCACCATCATCCCGATCGGCACCACGATCGAGAACACCGTCCCCGTCAAAATAAGGGCAATAGTCCAGCCAAATGCCTTCAGGCATTTTATGATAAATAGTAGTAAAATCATGGAAGTTTGTGTTAAGCGATTGGTTTGGGAGTTACAGGTCTAAGCGACCGGTTTACCAGGGCTAAATCCAGGTTCTCCAACAGCCACTGATTGGCCTGCGTCTGTGGGCTATGCTGCAGCCGACTATGAAGCACCTGTGCCACTGATATTGGTATTCTGCAAAGCGGATTGAGTTTGGTCTTTTTCAAGGGCACCGCTGCACATCGCTTTTTCCATGCCGGATAAAACTCCGCCAGTATGATCAATCCCGAAGTAAGGAGTGGTTTTTTATGGTCGGGAGCATCAGCACAAGTGTAATAAGCAAATGCCACAATATCTGCCAAGGCGCGCATCTCAAATTCGGATAGTCGTATCGATAATGGTTCCATCGCGTTACCAGGTAAAAGGTTGATCTGCCTGCCAAAATCCGTTATCGAATTGATAAATCTTATTGGCTCCATGTCCAGTTTTAATGACTCGTGTGTCGAATATTGCAGCCCTCAGTACTTTTCCCTTCCATTTTTCGTAGCCAGAAACCAGCCAGATAAGGTAATTAATTGCGTCGTTCATATTCTTGTGTTTTCGCTGACCGCACTTGCTCCAAAATGCTTTACCTCCGGGCTTTTCCTGAACATGAAATTCCACAATCAACAATGCCCTGGAATCGTCTATCATTTTTTTGTTATCCTCTGGTTTCAATGCTGGGCGTTGCGCATTGAATCGGTTCTTAGGCTTGTACGTTTGCATAATATATTGGGTTTAAATGATTTACTATTCCGAATAGAATCCCTCTCCATAAGTCATCCAATCTTCCACTACCACCACCGTAGCCGGCGTGCGATCGGCCATTTGTCGCTGGCGTTTCGGTTTCAAATATTTCGGTGGTTCAAAGTCCACCGCTTGCTGAGCCAGGTACTGGTTACAGAATGCCTCCTGCCATTTCTTACCCTGACCGGCAAATATGACGTTGTAGTGCTGGAACAGGGCAATCTGGTTCTTTCCATCCACCTCTTTCCTGGGCTTCATATCCTGCCGTAGCTTCTCAAAGTCCCGCCTGGCCGTCCGCAGCAGCGCTTCACACCGTTTCACTTTTTCTGCCTGCTTGTCCGCATAAGCCTCTCGTTGCCGGAAATGTCTTATCGAATCTTTCTTTATCCAGGCTTCAATGCCTACAAACCCCTTGGTGTTCTCCCAGTCAAAATACCCCTTTCCCGGAATGTGAACCGCATAAGGATCAGGGCGATAAGCATCCGGATGGTTGTCATAATACCGGCCAGCTTTGTCCAGTTTGTCCATTTGCAATTGGTAAAAATCCAGCCATTCCTTCTCCGATCGCACATCCGTAAAGTTCTTGAATACACCAGCTGCTATCGCCACTATGGCCAGTTCCTGCTTTTCTTTGCTGAATTCCCGGTGCGGATACACCACCTTCCAGGCATACAGCCAGAAATTCATGAGCATATCGCGGAATCTCGGTTCCAGTCCTTTCGGCATTCCCGGTGCCCAGCCCTCTCGCCAGCGTTCCAGCATATCAGTGGCCTTTGCTCGGCGGTTTCGGTCATTCTCAGCCACGATCTCCGATTTTTCGCGCCGCGCCGCCCCCCCAGTTTGGCTCTGTCCCTGCTGCTCTACCCAGTCATTGAGGGCCATCACGGGGCCGTCTGCTCGACCCTTCTGTCCCTGAATGCTCTCTCCGTACTTAATCAACATATCCGCATTCCCTTTTTCTTTTCCTAAAATCTCTCTGTGGGTACTGTTATGCGGAAAAATTTTCGAATCTTCTGGGGAAAAGGCGGTTTTTGGCGGTTTTTGAGGGCTTCCAGCTTCACCGCTCGCCCCTTGCTCAAACAGAAATTTAGGGCTTATCCACAGCTCAAAAGCCTTCTTATTGCCATGAAATTTGGTCTCAATCATGCCCAAAGCGCGCAGTCGACCTATATGATTACGAACCGTCCTGTCCGTGCAGCGACAGTATTTGGCCAGTCGCACGCAGTTGGTATGCATCGCCGGCAAGTCCTCCATGGTGTACATTCCCTCCGGCATGATCGAGCACGTCCGGTTGTAGCTGTGCACGTATTCCGTCAGTATCGTATGAAACGTAGTCGTCACCGCCTCCGGGATCAGCCCCACGCGTCGGTTAATGATCTGCTCCGAGTCTTTCAATTTCCTTTTCACTTCCACTGTGGGGCATTTGTCATTGTGCTCATCAAAAAACACAGTGGCACGTTTCATCACCTCGCTAGTCTCAATTCTTTGTAGCATTCCGCTAAGAATTTGATTTGTAAAAACATAATTTCCCTTACCCGTCAGCACATGACGATTATGGGTATACGGCACCTTGCCGTTATGGTGTAATGCTACACCACTTGTTTGCGGGTTAGGATTCGAACCTAATAGCAACCTTTACCCGCACAGTCCTCCCCTTACCCCGTGTGCGGAGCTACCCACACACGGCTCGGGGCCTCATTTGTAGAAGTCTGCTCTACCTTGCGGAGACGAGAGGAATCGAACCCCTGCGTTTGCCAGCCCACTACCGGTTTGCACCAGCTGCCGCATCTCCTTTTTTAGATTGGCGACAGCCATCAGCTGCCGCCAGTCTCACTCACGTAAACCCTCTTCCTCTATCATCCCGCCGCAACTGTCGTTACTGCAGGAATATCTTCCCTCCGTCACCGGATCCTAAAAGTATTGCCACTTCATTCTGGATGATTAGTAAAAGCGAGCTGGAAATGTCCATTTCTTCAACCTGGTCCACCACATGCCTGTAAGCATGCCACTCCCAGCTCCCTCTTTCACCTTTGTCATGCACGTATGCAAGCACCTCCGTGTACGGCTTCTGAAACCCGTCCAGCGTATCTTCAAGCCGGTAGCGCATATATGCGTACAGCCTCTCATTAATTTCCGTCCATTTGTAGTTCCAGGTCATTTATGCAGGATTTAAACGGTCAAAAACCAAATCTTCAAACACCCAATGATGACTCAGGACATTGCATTGAGGATCCATTACAAATGCATCAAAGTCCAATTCCCCAATGTATTCTACCCAGGCATATGGGGCGAAATCAACCACACTGTCGTTGATGTTCCGCTCTAATTTTTCCTTTATCCTGTCAAATCGATAACAGTGGGGCTTTTGATGAAACCAGAATGTCTCACCAGCCAGAAACCTTTCACGATTTGTCATTTTCCACCACCTCCTTCCTTCACCTTCATAGCAATTAATCCACCCCTACAAAGTAGCATCAGGTACAAGCCTAAATAAAGGACAATTCCGATCATCTTGCCGACCGTTTTTTGATGGAATACACCACCACGCCGAAAATAGCGATGCAGCCGGCCGCTGCCAGGTATGCAAAGTTGGCGCTGATCAGCTCCGCCACGGCCTCGCCAGTAAGTACAATAGTCAGCACGATCAAAAGGGTTTGTTTGGGATTCATGATAGGTTTACTAGTTTTGGGTTTGATACATTGTAACTTCTAAATCGCTATGCTTTCGCAAAAGCCCATTCACATTCAAAACCATCTTGTAGCTGGATTTGACAAGGTTAACTTCGCGTCTTATGACATTGTCGAGCTCGAATATTTGGCAATTATTTGTGAGAATTTGGGCGTTAAGGGAACCTCCTGTTCTCAGTTTCTCCAAGGTGCCGACTCTGAAATTGAAAGGCAAAAGCGCTGGGCGCGAATAAATAAACTTCACAATACGGGGCTTATCTATGACGAAAGAGACTCTGAAAATTCTGTTGTTGTTTTCCACTATCATGACGATTTACCCAAGTTGCTTTTTCAAAAATTCAGTTTCTTATTCAAGGCAAGTTACCAGCCAGTAGCTGCCACCATACTTTCAATCCCCTTGTCTGCGGATTCTGATTTTCAAGAATCTTCTCTGTCGCACATTACCGAGTTCAAGCTCGAAGAGCCTGTTTATCTTAAAGGCAACACTCCGTATCACTGTGTTTTGAAGAAGGGGCTCTCCGGAATGATCTTAGAAATTACCACTGTGGTTTAGCTCCGTCTACTCTTACCAATCCAAGGTCTGCTGTTCGCCAAGCGATGAAAATATTGCTAAATAATACACCCACTTCTATAAGAGATAACCTCTCCAAATCGCGAGGTATTATTAAACCAATAGGCGCCATTACCTCAATCAAATCTATGATTAACCGAATATCGGTTCCACAATCGGTATGAATTGTATTAAGCCATTTACCGTCATGTTCATCAATCACTCCAATGGCTCTCAAATTAAAATCGATTCTACCCCTGAGTTCATAACCTTTTACGCCCAGTCCTTCCACCAACTTGCGTATCCCTTCTTTCCATTGTTTTTGCGTTGATGTATACCAGCCATCTGTTCTGGGAAACTGGCTCAGTGCATTGCGGGATGCTAAGAAGAAAACTTCATTAGTTTGCCATTCTGGGTGATAAATGGCATCCCAATGTTTCTTTCGTCTATTATCGCGTTCCGTCCGAAAAACAAGAATGTCTGTTTCAGTCACAACTTCACTCATCAGCTGATAGGTTTGCAGTTTTGGCTTACGCCGATTTAGAATTGTTGATTCGATTCGCACCATGCATGGGAGCCATTACCATGGCCCGTTTTTCAAAATCAGCATCCAGGTAATCCACCCGGTAGCGGATGTTGTCGCCTTCGGCAAAAAACCGTAGCCAGCCATCCTTGCGCCACTTCCGTATTGTAGTGAGCGAAACTTTCAGGCGCTCGCATGCTTCCGGTTCCGTGAGGTAAGCCGAGCGGTTCTGCATGCTCAGGATCCGGTCGTTCTGGTACTTCAATGCCTCCAGCAGTTCTATCTGCTCCGCTGGCAGGCTCAGGGCGATGGTCGTGTTCATACTACGGGTGGGTTGATGATACCAGCAATTTTTTCAAGGGCAACGGTAACCCGCTCTATCCGGTCCACGTGGCCACGGCCAGCGTTGGAGTAGGCCTGAGCCACAGAGCGCATATAGTCCACGCCCATCTTGGTGTTAAAGAAATTGTCCGCCGCTGCCAGTTCATTTCGCCAGTTCCCTCCTACCACTTCCTTGGCCCGTCCAAACCTCGCCAGTAACCGTTCTTTTATCGGGATTACCGTTGAGTCAGTCGCGTTTGTTACTTCTTCCATGCTTTTGTAATTTGCGTAAACCTTAATTGAGGTATGCAAATGTATATTTAAAATGTACACTTGTCAAGCTATTTAATACATTTTACGAAAATAAATGACGGACATAGGAAAAAACATCAAGAAAGCCCGGGAAGCGATTAGCATGAGCCAAGAAGAATTTGCAATTAAAATGGGCAAATCTGGACGTGGAACGGTCTCGAACTGGGAAACCGGGAAGAATGAGCCGACTATTTCAGATATCCGAAAAATTGCAGATATTCTCAAAACCACGGTATCCGCTCTCCTTGGAGAAGACATCGTGACGGAAGGATCCCGGCCTGACATGATGTATGTTTCCAAAGACGAGTTTATTGAACTTCAACGCAAAGCGCTAAAACGAGAGGAAGAAGCAAATGAGGAGCTTCGCAAAAGGCTTGAACAAGTCCAAAATGGCTGATGTGCATCTGCCAGGGCAGTCTTAACAGTATTGTATTTACGACCAAGTGTTATGACGGTCACATATTTCAATGAAAAAAAATTATATAAAATTGTATTAGATTTGTAATAAGAGGTTTACAGAATCTGTTTGAGTTTTTGTGAAACTTTGAAGTAAGAATCTTTCGAACTTCCCGAAGCCTGCGGAGATAGGATGTTTTGTAAAGGGGTTGGTTAAGAGGAATATGATTTGAGAATTTTGACGATTAACCCCCCTGAGGTTACTATGCTAATGTATTCCACTAACGTATTTTTAAAACACTATATTCAAGTTAATTATTTCAAAGATGTCCATTATGTATGGTGTAGTGAACACTTTGATAGCAAGTCGGCTGCGAAATACAGTATTGGCTCCCTCGTTCCCGCAAGTTCCAATCCCGCTGACATATATCGGGAATTAAAAAGAGATGTAACTTCGGGAGATAGACATAGTTCTAAAATTATTTCTCAGCAAGCTTCGTTGAAACTTTTGGCGACTAAATGGGAAAATGCGGGCATAATCACGCAGGACATGAAGGACGAAATTTATGTATTATCTGACAGATGGGATTTTGACCTTTGGAGACCACTTTTATATATTATTCCTCGCCCCCCCGTCGAAAATAGGTTGCAGCTGGTACCACTAACTAATCGAGCCGGACTAGGGAATGAGTATATTTTGCAAGATTTAAAGGGAGCTGAATTTCAAATAATTGAGTTGTAGTATGCTTACTTCACTATCAAATACAAAAAAGGAAGTTGCCGAAATGGTTTTGGTTAAGTTAACCGAAAGCCTTTTGCCAAATCCCTTTGTTGATCCGACCATTCAAGAAACAACTAACCCATTGCACAATGCTGTATTGAGTGAGATTCGGCGAAAAAGTGGGTTAAATAAAAATGACATTTCGGAAACTGCTAAAACTGCTATTCTTAAGAAACTTTCTAGCGAGCTTTCCGACCTGGTGCTATCAGTGGACAAAAAGAGGAATGCGCTCAATCGAATACAGCAAAAAAGAACGTTCAATCAATTTCTCATCAGTTATGAATTTGAATTTGCGAAGTTTGAACAACTAGGAATGACTAAATTAGAGATCGAAGATGCAATCTCTAATCCTGATCTTTCCGAACACCTTAATGAGATCATTAATATTGATGAAGATAAGTCAACTATGATTTTTGTTAAAGAGTTGAAGAATAAATCAAATGATGAAACCTACACACTTTTAGTTCATGTCGAAAGAAATGCGGACATATTGATGTTTTCTGCTGCTTGGCGAATTTTTTCATCTGATGTTGTTCGAAATGAATATGAAACACCCTCGGAGCTACTAAAAAAATTCATCGACAAAAAAGGTCTATTTTTTAAGATCAGCAAATCCTTTAAGAAAAAACTTGTCATAGAAGAAACACCTTTCTTGGTGGCATCCCCGATAGTTAATCCCGTACTTGCCGTGAAAATCATCGATGAATCACGAGAAACCTACCTTTGTCTTGCTATTAGGCGCGTACCAAGTGTAAATGTTATGAAGGTACGACTGGCTTACGTCATGAATATTACCTCATATAAAAGATCTCTGAGGGAGCACGGTTTTAAAATTGCTGACTAAATTTTGAAATTCATGGCTAAAAATATACGAAAGCGGTTATTTGTTTCAGTTTTGTTTCAGTATACCAGATTAGGATTAATATCAAACCACTAAATATCAATTGTTTAAGTAATATTTCCTGTGACACCCTATGGGTCACAAAACCGTGCATTTAGAGGGTAACTTCTTTCACGAAAATTTTACAAAATTAAGCTCGCTTTTAGCGGGCTTTTTTGTTTTTTGGGGTTTTGGGAAATTTTGGCGGGGCGGAATTTTGGAAATGGTATTAAAAATAATACCTTTAACCTCGTGCACGTATATTTTCATCAACAGAAAACAACATTGAATATTGAAATCAAGTGAGCTTCACCGGCTCATCCAGAGAAATGGGTGGACTGTCCTAAGATCGAGTGGGAGCCACTACATCTATGAGAAAGATGGAAAACGATACCCGGTACCTTTCCATGGAGCAAAAGAAGTTCATGAGGGCCTTAGGAAGCGGATTGCGAAAGAGATGGATCTAAAATAATTAACGGCAGCAGCTCGTCAATTCAAAATATACAAACAGCAAATGAATACAATCAAAGTGGTGATCGGGGCGAGTACGGATACATTTAGTGCGTACAGTGACGATGTGCCGGGAATCTGGGGTGAGGGGCTAAGTGTGGCCGAAGCGAAGCAGTCGTTTCTGGATGCGATCACGCTAACCACGCAGTATAATACAGAAGACAATATTCCCGATTCTCTTAAGACGGAGTACCAGATCATCTGGAAAATGGATGTAGAGAGTCTTATCAGTCACTACAAAGGCATATTCACCGCCGCCGCTTTGGAGCGGATTACTGGTATCAATCAGCGACAGCTTAGTCATTATGCCACAGGATTAAAAAGACCACGCCCGGCGCAGAAGAAGAAAATTGAAGAAGCGCTGCATAAACTTGGCTCTGACCTTCTGGCTGTGGAGCTGTGATTAAGGACAGTTTCTACCTCACCTTCACATGCACCCCATTGCCAGCGACCTTCTCCGTAACCACGGTTCCGTCAGGCATGACCACCTCCAGCTTGTGGGCAAGGTTGTCGGCGTATGGGTTGATGTAAAACCAGGCCGTTTTACCATTTTTCGACTGGCTCAAAACAATACCGCGGCGGTCGTAGTGTGCATCTACAATGTTATTGCCGGCAATGGAATCAGGAACAATCCAGGCTTTGCCATCAATCCGAAACTTGAGATATTGCCTGACGCCTCCGTCCACTGCACCAAAAGTGTCGTTGTACAGCTTGATGCCAAAATAAGAAAGATCCGAACCGCCATTGTATCCATGGTATCCAGGCTCATTGGCTTTGGCTACGTGCGGAAAGCCGGGTTGCGCAATGCGTGAGCCATCCGGATGCCAGGACCCCTTGGGGTCATCCCAGTTTTTGGCGCTTTGTTTGCCTGTCCCACCCCACTCTACATACAAATTCCCATAAATCTGAGAAAGAAATGCATAGGCGATCAGCAGATTCGGGTCGAGAGGCAGCTTGTCATGGAAGTAATACTGCCCATCCTTGTACCAGTACTGGTAGGCATTGTTGGGTTTCCATTCGTGCACGGCGAAGAGGAATATACCGGCCTTGTAGCCCATTCTTTTATAAAGCTCCATCCGGTATAAGCTACCAAACAGCGCCCCGTTCAGGTTGTCCGGTGCATTCAGGTAAATGGCTTCCGTAATCAGATTGGTGGAAGAAAGGGTACCACCAGGACTGTAATCGGTCCGGGGAAATTGACTCACAGGAATTTTGAACAAACTTTTTTTCTTCGCCCTTTCCGAGGCACTGTTCCCATCCCCCAGTTTGAATGCATCGGGCCAGAACATAAAATAGTTATGACCTATAAAATACGGAATACCACGGGCGCCAAAATTGGCCTCATAGCGCTGCCTGAATCGTTTGTAAAAATGCCCCCACATCGGTTCACCAGGCGCCATGTAGGAGGATCCTTCCATGGTTTCGCCAATCCACAATGCATGTCCGGCATCTGCCTGCTCCGCTTTTTGGATGGCTTCTTTTTCGGTTAAGGGCCCGGTGGGCCAGTATTTACGATTATGTCCGCTAACCCACCTGTCCTCACCTTTCACGGCCAGATTCATAAATGCCTCGGGCCGTGGCACTTCGTCATAGGTCATGCCGGCGTTTTTTAGCTTTTCTATTTTAGGAACGCTTTCATGCTGGATCTCATATTTGGAAAGGTGCGTAACACCCTTTTTCAAAACGGTCTCCGTGCTCCACTCACCCTTTTTTGCGACCCAAAAGTGCCCCTTAGGCAATTTCATATCCGGAGCGGCGTCGGCCCATGCGGTAAGCTGCGTTTCGGGATTGTAGATTTTGGGTATCGGATTGATAAAACCTCCGGCGGGGCTATCCACATTGAACACCACCGTACTCAACGCCGCCGTATTACCCTCGTTGAATATATGTCCGGCCTGGGGATCATAGAAATACGAGCGTTCCCGGTCCGACCATTTGGCTAAAGACTCCAGACCTGGCTTGGTCTGCATTTTTAATACACGCAACGGATTGTTGCTCTGATATCTGTAATTTTTAAGAGGTGTGCTTTGGGTGAGTAACACCCCATTCACCAAATAGCGGAATTCGTAACCCGCTGCCGGCTTGTCTGTGGCTTCGTCATTGAGGATCCAGTTTTCGGATGTACCGGTAATAACCAGATCCAGATGTTTGGTATAACCTCTTGCTATGTATTTCACCTGCCCTTGCCCGGAGGTTCGGAGACCGGCATTGCTGGCAGGAATGGTGAAGAATTTTTCTGATGCGCCCTGACAAGTATTTCCTGCCAGGCGCAGTTTGTATTTACCTGGTTTCAGGTTATTCAGCGGCACCAATATATCGGATGAAGCGGGTACAATCGAAGACGATACCGTAAGCTTACCCTGGCTATCAAAAACGCTGGCGGTAATCCCGAACACGTTTATACCCGAAAACTGCACCCTTGCTCTTTCAGAATTAACTGAATAGATTTCCATAATATCAGGACCTGCCTCACACTTGGCCAGGGCACGAGCCGATGCCCCGGCTAAAACAGAGAATGCCATTTCCGAACTTCCGGTACAGGTAGTCCCGGAAAGAACCAGCCGGTACTTGCCCGGTTTCAGATTATTGAGCGGAACGGTGATTTCAGGGGAGGTCGGGACGATCCTGGATACCATCAGTTTTTTGCCCTGACTATCAAAAACGCTCGCATCCAGTCCAAATACATTGATACCGTAAAATTGAACTTTCGCCTGCTCGGGAGTAATGTCGTAGATCTTTACAATTTTAGGTCCGGCATCACATTTTTTAATGGCCCCACCTGGGTTGGACTTATTCTGGGCTACGGCATCAAGTCCCACCAATGCCAGCATGGTTATCAACAATAATCTGTTTATCATATTCACTCTAGGAATGGCAGTACATGCAACACGCCCTGCCCTTTCATTGGTTTGATTTCTGATTGCAAGGTCATCATTAACGAACAAAAACCAAGGTTCGTGCCATATCACTATTCATTATAAAGCAAATGATCTTATTGAGCGGGGGCGTATATTTGCAGATATCCTCTTGGAGAGTATTGGACTATACCTCCATGCATCTTTATTCAAGTAAGTTGGCACACAATGTTTCTTTTTTAAAAAACCTCAAATACCCTATAAATGAAAAAAACCACTGCAAAAGGGTTAAATATTCTCTTATCCGGACTGGTCGGCCTCATGATGCTCGGCGGCTGTAACAGCAAAAATAATACCGACGCCAGTGATGTTCAAAAACCGGTGGTCATTGGCTACGTGGGTGGGTTTCATGGCTTGCTGAAAACCGAAAGAATTGAAGCCAACAAGCTTACCCATATCAACTACGCATTTATGGATATCAAAAACGGCAAAGCTTTTCTTTCCAATGAAAAAACGGATTCCACAAACTTCCGAAAACTAAATCTTCTCAAAAAAGACAATCCCGACCTGAAAATATTAATTTCCATTGGCGGGTGGGCATGGAGCGAAAACTTTTCCGATGCCGTACTTACCGACTCGGCCCGACAAGTATTTGCCAAAAGTTCGGTAGCGATCATCAAGCAATATAAACTCGACGGGGTCGATATCGACTGGGAATACCCCGGAATGCCCGGTGAAGAGGGAAACGTATTCAGGCCTGAGGACAAGCAGAATTTCACCGAAATGTTTCACGCTATACGAAACGAACTCGATCTTCTGGAAAAAGAGTCGGGACAGAAAAAACTCCTTACCACCGCTGTAGCCGGTTTTGCGGAATGGTTGCCGTTTGTTGAGATGGACAAGGCTGCCCGGTATCTCGACTATGTGAACCTGATGACATACGACCTTTTCGTGGGCGACACGGCCGTGAATCATGCCGGACTTTATAAATCCAAGTTTTATAACTCAGACAGAAATGCGGATCATTGTGTGAATGCCTTTATTGCTGCGGGGGTTCCGGTAGAAAAGCTGGTTTTGGGCATCCCCTTCTATGGCCGGTCATTCACCCTGAAGGAGGACGCCGACATTCCCATTGGGAAAAAATTCGTATCCCAGGCTTACATCGACGGCTATACATTCATTAAAGACAGCCTTGTTGACCAGAGAGGTTACAAAAAAGACCGGGATACCTTCGCCAACGTGCCCTATATCTACAATGCGGCCACCAGAACGGTGATCAGCTTCGATGACGAAAAATCAGTCCGGAGAAAATGCCAGTATGTGATGGACAAAAAAATGGCAGGCGTGATGTTCTGGGAATACGATTCCGACGCCAAAGGATATCTCCTGAACGAAATCACACAAACCCTCAAATGAGAATAAAAAACGTTTTGTGGCTTTTTGCTCTGATGCTTGCTGTCCATACAGCAGGCTTTGGCCAGGGGTCTCAGAAAAAAGCCCGCTTCAACGTCCTTGCTATTGCCGAAGGCGGTGGACACCATGTCGCATATTCGAAAGAGGCAAAGATCTGGCTCAATAAGCTGGCAGCGGAAGAAAATCTCAAAATTGATTTCCTGGAAAACACCGATAAGATCAACGCGGAATTCCTGTCAAACTATCAGCTTTTTATACAGCTGGACTTTGTTCCCTATGCCTGGAAACCTGAAGCAGTAGCCGCTTTTGAAAAATATATTACTGAAGGACGAGGTGGCTGGATCGGCTTTCACCATGCAACCCTTTTAGGCGAATTTGACGGATACAAAATCTGGCCCTGGTTCTCCGATTTCATGGGTGGCATTCGCTATAAAAATTACATCGCTGATTTCGCCGCCGCTACGGTAATAGTGGAAGACAATAAACACCCGGTCATGAAGGGAATTCCTTCCACATTTTTTGTCAAACAAGAAGAATGGTACGTATACGACAAAAGTCCCAGACCCAATGTGGAGGTGCTCGCAAGTGTGGACGAGAATACCTACACACCCGACTCGAAGATCAAAATGGGCGACCATCCGGTGATTTGGTCCAACCTAAACGTGAAGGCCAGGAATGTTTATATTTTCATGGGTCATTCCCCGATGCTGTTCGAAAGTACCGACTACAAACGGCTGTTTAAAAATGCTATATTCTGGGCAGCGGAGAAATAGAGTAAATATTTCACGGTACTTACCGCTCCCTTGTCGAATTCTAAAATTGAAGTAACACCTACGGGCATAAACGCCTAATTACTTTCTGCATCTTTAAGCAAAGAGTCCAGTTTTAAAGAGTCCGAATCAGGCAAGGCACCAGGCAATGCACGATCCAGTTGCTTGGACTTGTTCCATGGTGCCGTGGTCCGGCTGGACATGTCATAACTGATGTAGGCAAACAAACTTACAAAGGCAATAAACACAATTATAAAAACACGACGATTCCTGTTCGATTTCTCCATCTTATGACACTTCTCTGATCTGCCTGGCTGTGGTGTAGGATATAAATTTTAATGTTTTCGAAGAAATTTCACTCCAGCCCAGGCCATCGGCTTCCAGAATCACAATACCACATTTGGACATGGACCCAATATCTGCACCGGATAAATATTCGGCAAAATAAGTAATGTCTGGATTGTGACCCACCAGCACGACGGTTCCTGTCGTATCGGCAATGTCGTTAATCACACCGAGGTAGGCCCGGGGGCCTCCGTCATAAAGTAATTGCTTTTGAATAATGGACTGAGAATCAAACGCAATCTGATCGGCCAATATTACGGCCGTCTGTGCCGCTCTGGGAGCCGAACTTGTCACAATGATATCTGCAACGACATCATTATTCGCCAGCCATTTGCCCATGACCAGCGCATCGGCTTTCCCTTTACCGACCAGTTCTCTTTGGAAATCTCGGATCATCATTGTCTGATCCTCGGCTGTTGCGTGCCGAACCAGAATAAGCCTTTTTTTCATCGTCATAAATTTTCCAAAAATAAACAATCTGCATGAGTCTGTTCAATTACAAGCCGTAAATAATATTTGGTAAATGTATTTAACCATTCAATTATCAATAATTACCTTCGAACACTATTTGACCAATAGTCTGGGACAATAAATACTTAATTTTGTTGAAGTTGTATGTTAAATCGCGGCCCGGGTGCGCTTTGGACAAAGGGTAAGGTTCAATTCAAAGGTTTCGGAATACGGCAAAACATCAA
Source organism: Dyadobacter sp. 32 (assembly GCF_902506755.1). Classification (GTDB taxonomy): domain Bacteria; phylum Bacteroidota; class Bacteroidia; order Cytophagales; family Spirosomataceae; genus Dyadobacter. The sequence continues at coordinate 2,896,745 of NZ_LR735258.1, forward strand.
TTATTCAAAAATACAGATACCAATAATACTTATGTTACAATTCCTTAAATATGTACTGGCCACCTTTGTCGGCCTGATTTTATTTGTTTTTCTATCCATTTTTCTCCTGGCCGGCATTGGCACCATGCTTTCCTCTGAGGAGCAAGTAGCGCTCACCGAAAAATCCGTACTACGACTTGATCTTAATAAACCCATCCAGGAAGTAGGTGTAGAAAATCCCTTTGCTGAAATAGGCGGCCCTTTTGGCGGCGGCGAGAACGTAATCGGCTTAAACGACATCCTGGTTGCTCTGAAGAGTGCAAAAGAGGATAAAAACATCTCCGGCATTTTCCTCAAAACCGAAGGACCACAGGCTGGATGGGCCACGTTGGAAGAAATCAGAAACCAGCTCTTAGACTTCAAAAAATCGGGCAAATTCATTGTCACTTATGGCGAGTCATACAGTGAAAAAGGGTATTACCTTGCGTCCGTTTCCGATAAAATATATTTAAACCCGGCGGGAGGAATGGAATGGAACGGGATATCTGCCGAGTATCAGTTTTTTAAAGGAACCTTTGATAAGCTCGGTATCAAGCCGGAGGTTTTTCGTGTAGGGGAGTTTAAAAGTGCGATCGAGATGTTTTCGCGCCAGGACATGAGCGAAGCAAGCAAAAAACAATCATCGGAACTCATTGGCGCAATCAATGGCAACCTGCTGAAAAACATTTCAGCGTCTCGGAAAATATCTGTTGAGCAACTCAAAAGCCTTGCCGACTCGCTGGCAGTGGAAGACCCTCAATCCGCTCTGAAGTATAAATTCGTGACGAATCTGGGTTACTGGGACGAGTTTGAAACGGGTTTAAAGAAGGATCTGAAACTGGAAAACAAAAAAGAGGTTACCTATGTCAGTCTGGGTAAATATTTGAAAAGCGACCTCAAAAAGGAAGATGGCGATTTCAACAAACGTGTGGCAGTGATTGTGGCGGAGGGCGAAATCACATCAGGTGAAGGTGGGGATCAATCCATCGGCTCCGAAACTTTTGTGAAAGAATTGAAAAAGGCACGTGACAACGATAAAGTGAAGGCCATTGTGTTACGTATCAACTCACCAGGGGGTAGTGCTCTTGCATCGGACGTTATGTGGAGAGAGATAGAGCTCACTTCTAAAAAGAAACCAATCATCGCGTCCATGTCGGATGTTGCTGCTTCGGGAGGATATTACATGGCCATGGGTTGCGACACCATTGTTGCACAGCCCAATACCATCACAGGCTCTATCGGAATTTTTGGACTGATCATGAATGTCACCGACTTCATGAATAATAAACTCGGTGTGACGTTTGACGGCGTAGGAACCAGCCCGCATGCCGACTGGCCCACAGCCACGCGTGATATGACCGATTTCGAGAAATCGCGTATTCAGCAAAGTGTTAATCAAGGCTATGCTAACTTTACCAATAAGGCAGCGGCCGGCAGAAAAATGTCGGTAGAAAAGCTCAGAGGTCTGGCGCAGGGCCGTGTCTGGTCGGGGGTTGAAGCCAAGGAAAATGGCTTGGTAGACGTGCTGGGCGGCATCGACGACGCTGTTCAAATTGCTGCAAAAGCGGCAAAGCTAAAAGACGGAGAGTACCGGGTAAGATACTTCCCTGAAAAGAAAAAACCGCTTGAAGAACTCTTCGAAAAGATGATGGGTGATTCGGAAGAGAAATTGATGACCAGCCAATTGGGTGAGCTGGCGCAATATGCAAAAACGTATAAAAAATTAATGAACATGGGTGGCCTGCAAACTCGGATGCCATTCGAACTGGTCATACGGTAACCCCGAAACAGGTTCTAAATCCACGTTTTTTAGAAAATCCCTCCGAACCATTGGTTCGGAGGGATTTTTCATTACGCGTATTCTGAACAGACAGCAGCTAAGCCTCTTTTCCCGTCTTGGTGTCTATTTCCTTTCTGGTTATGAGCACGGCATGTTGATTTGGTGCGATGTCCACGCCATCTAAACGGGCGTAGACCTTTGTAAATTCTGCACCAAAATAGAGGATTATGGAGGAATAATAAACCCAGGTAAGCAAAATCACGATAGACGCCGAAGTTCCGTACGTGGCTCCCAAATCAGCCTGCCCAATGTAAAAAGTAATCACAAATTTGCCTATCAAAAACAGGACTGCCGTAAAGGTGGCACCCACAATACATTCTTTCCAGCGAAGATATCCATCTGGAAGTACTTTGAAAATCACTGTAAATAAGGCTGTGATGATGACGAGAACCAGCGCCATATTAACAATGTAAAAGATGATTACCGACGCCTCAGAAAATACCCTTTCCAGCCTTGCGCTCAAAAGGTCCACCATGGCATTAATGCCTAGTGATACCAGTAACAAAAATCCAAGCGTAAGGATAATGGAGAAAGAAAGAAGCCGGTTCCGGAGGTACTTCAACCAGCCTTTTTTGGGCTTTGATTTAATGGACCAGATATAATTGATTGAATCCTGGATTTCGGCGAAAACACCGGTGGCACCAATCAGCAAGGTCCCTACTCCGATTGCCGCCGCCACGCCCGACTTGTTGGACAACTCGGCATTCCTGATAATTTCCTGAAGCTGCAACGCTGCGTTAGCCCCTACCAGTCCACTAATCTGCCCAAACAATTCTCCCTGAATGTCATTGTTTTTGAAAAAGAACGTCAGTACCGAAATGATGACCAGCAACATGGGTGCCAACGAAAATATCGTGTAGTAAGACAAGGCGGCACTTAACTTGAGACCATTGTCTTCAAGAAATTCGCTAGCGGTATCTTTGAGGAGTGAAATATAAAGTTTTATTGTTTTCATAAGGCTTGTGTTATATACGCTATCCGTTTTGGTACAAAATTTTCATACCAGGGATGGCAGAAAGCCAATTACAAAAAGGATTCAGGTATTAATAGATATTACTCCGGTACGGATAAATCAGTTTGACTCCTGGAAACGCACAAATTAGAGCAATAAGCCCGCAAGCGTAGCCGACATGTATGACGCAAGTGTACCGCATATCAAGGCCTTAAATCCCAGCCTTGCCAAATCCGCACGCCGCGATGGGGCAAGTTCGCCAATACCACCCACCTGGATGGCTATTGAACTGAAATTGGCAAAACCGCACAGCGCAAAGCTTGTAATTACAATCGTCTTATGATCCAGTGTATCTTTCAGTTTTACCAAATCAAGGTAGGCTACGAATTCGTTGATCACCATTTTGGTACCCATCAAGGAACCGGCCGCCTCAATATCTTTCGCAGGTACACCCATGGCCCATGCAAAAACAGAGAATACCTTTCCAAGCAGGAAGTTAAAGCTCAGTTGCGGAAATGAAAAAATACCGCCTACCAGTCCGAGCAGGTAATCCAAAAGTGCTACCAGGGCAATAAAGCCGATCAGCATCGCAATTACATTGAAACCTACTTTTAAGCCCTCTCCCGCCCCGGCTGCAATCGCATCGAGCAGATTGGCATGGGTTTTCTGAATTTCCAGCTTCACGGCCCCTTTTGTATTGGATTGCTCTGTTTCCGGAAATACGATTTTGGAGATAACCAAAGCCCCGGGAGCGGCCATGAGGCTGGCTGCAATTAAGTATGGAGCAGGCACACCCAAAGAAATGTAAACGGCCATCACTCCCCCGGCAATACAAGCAAAGCTCCCCGTCATGGAAGCCATGAGCTCCGAATTGGTCATATTTTTAAGATAGGGCTTTATCATGATCTGGGCCTCTACCTGCCCAACAAATGTGCTGGCTACATTGGATACCGCTTCGGCGCCGCTTACACCCATAAGCCAGTATACGCCACGTGCAATGACAGATACAACCCGCTGCATGATGCCAAGGTGATAGAGCATATTCACCAATACAGCTACAAAAATGATAGTGGGAATAACCTTAAAGAAGAACACAAAGTCATTTCCAGGCCCAAAGGCGCGCTGCATCAGATCGGGGCGAACCAATGTACCAAAAACAAAATCGGCACCCTTATCTGAAAATGAAAGGAGTTTCTGAACCTTAGCACCAAGCCATTGGAATATAGCCTGCCCGATATCCGTTCTTAATATGAAAACAGCCAAAGAAAATTGTATCGCCAGGCCCACACCCACCGTCCGGTAGTTAATCGCTTTACGATTGTTGGACATGGCATACGCTATTCCTAAAATTAATACAATACCAATCAGCCCGGTAAATCTTTCCATGTGTAATAAGTTGATGCCAGTTTAGAGCCTGTTGAAATTCGAAATGTAAAATAGGTTATGAGTCATTTTTTAATAGCCTAAGTCAAATGTAACATGGATAGCTGAAAACCATCACACGCGAACGTTCGTAAAACCAGAACGAAACGCCCATCACCCGGTTGCAGTATAAAAATAGCTCTAACAAATTAAGGAATGAATTTTAAGCAGTCTCCTATAAAGCTGCAAAATAGCAAACTTATCAGAAGTAAGCGCCAACGCATGGAAAATAACTGATCTGTCGGGATCACAAGCCCTTACGAGTCGGAACCACTCATGACGGGACAACCTATATGAAGATGAAAAGTCCTGGAATTAATTGGATATAACGAACAAATGCGCCTGCTATGTTTTACATCGAAGCTATTCGCGTATTCAGTGTTTCTGCGTGCCGGTGGATAATCTTCCATTCTTTGCCCTCTTTTTTAAATAAGACAGTCACGCCAAGATCCATTGTCTTGCCGTCCGGGGACTTGTAATGCTCGGTTTGCTGAAGAGATCCAAAATGATCACCCGCCTGGCAGGAGATCCGCTCATAGGAATAAGCACTCCCTTCTGCCACCTGACTCGCGAACCATTCAAGCCTCTGCTCTACTGAATTCCAGCCTTTTACCTCTATTCCGCTTGAACCACAGAAAATGCTTACGTCATCGCTACGAGACCAAAGCGCTCTTGTTTTTTCTGGATTTCCGCTGGTCAATGCTCTGTTTGCCTCTTGCATTTTGGTAATCAGATGCTCATATCCCGGCTCAGTAGTGCTTTCAGGAAAAATGTTAAATTTTTCCTCATCCACCCTGGCTCCTTCACCTGCAGTTTTTGATTTGTATTTGAATGAAGATGCAACCAGCATAATCAAAATGAACACTGCAACATTATTTTTCATACTTAGCTGTGTGTAAATTTATTCTTATCGATTTATATAACAGTTCACAATTAATTCAGAGACTGCCTCATCAGAGAATATAACGGTATTAGTCACCGAAAATTTTTTATGGTTACAAATTTTCAATAAAATTTTGATATAAAATAGCGTACAATTACCTGATTTTAAGGTATCTAAGCATAACCTTAACGTCTACACGTACAATTCACTCGAAATCCACCTCCACAAATCTAAATTTTGAGCAAATAATCATACTGAATGGACAAGAAATGACCGGTTTCCGTAAAAAGGAAAATGCCCCACTTCTTTCGAAATGAGGCATTTTGTCTGTTTAAAAGCAGGTATCAATATCCTAAAACCGGAGAAAGCCATTTTTCAATTTCTTCTAAAGGCATCTCTTTTCTCCTTGCATAATCTTCGACCTGATCCTTAAATATTTTACCAACAGGGAAATATCGGCTATCCGGATGAGAAAAATACCAGCCACTTACACTGCTTGCAGGATACATGGCGTAGCTTTCTGTCAATGTGATCCCCAATTGCTCTGCTTGCAATAAATCAAAAAGCATTCGTTTTTCTGTATGGTCAGGACAGGCGGGATAGCCCGGAGCGGGACGTATTCCGCGATAGGTCTCTTTGATAAGCTCTTCATTTGTAAATTGCTCATCAGGCATATATCCCCAAATCTCCTTCCGTACACGTTCGTGCATAAGCTCTGTAAGGGCCTCCACCAACCGATCCGCTATCGCTTTCACCATGATACTATTATAGTCATCATGATCCTTTTCAAATTTCTCAATCAAAGCTTCGATGCCTATACCGGCAGTAACGGCAAAACCACCCAGGTAGTCCATGTGACCGCTTTCCAATGGGGCTACAAAATCGGACAAACAATAATTGGGCAAATTGGCGGCCTTTTGACTTTGCTGACGAAGGTGATGCAATACAACTGCCGTATCTGCAATCAACTCCCCTGCACTAACCTGCTCACCAGCCGGCCGACTTATTTTATATTCAATATGATCCCGTGTACCATGACTTTCTCCGGACAAGGTGTTTTCTTCAAAGTGATGTAATACAATATCATCCCCTATGGCGTTAGCTGGCCAGAAACCAATCACTGCTTTCGCTTTCAAACTTTTGTCCCGGATAATTTGCCCAAGAAGAACCGCCGCATCTTCGTACAATTTCATGGCCTCACTGCCTACGACTTTGTCCTCAAAGATCTGCGGATACTTCCCATGAAGCTGCCAGGTCTGGAAAAACGGCGTCCAGTCGATGTATCTGGCAATATCCGCCAGATCGTAATCGTCGTAAATTCTGGTCCCCAAAAACTGGGGCTTCGTAGCGGTGAAATTACTCCAGTCAATCTTCGCCTTGTTATCACGCGCCTTCTCGATATGAACGTGTGCTTTTTCTCCGCCCCGCTTCGCATGATCTTCACGGAGCTTGGCATATTCACCTTTTATGTCAGATAATACCTGCGCCTGGCTCGCATCGCTTTGGATTAACTTTCCTGCAACCGGAACCGATCGCGATGCATCCAGCACATGTATGACTGGTCCTGAATAATTCGGGTCTATTTTCACCGCGGTGTGAATACGGGAGGTAGTGGCACCACCTATCAATAACGGCATGGTAAAATTCCGCCTTTCCATCTCCTTCGCCACACCTACCATCTCATCAAGCGAAGGTGTAATCAAGCCCGAAAGGCCGATTATATCCACATTGTGTTCCAAAGCTGCCGCCAGAATTTTGTCTGTGGGAACCATCACACCCAGATCTATGATCTCATAATTATTACATCCCAAAACCACTCCCACGATATTTTTACCAATGTCATGGACGTCACCCTTCACCGTAGCCAACAGGATTTTCCCGGCAAAAGAGGAGCCTTCCTGCTTTTCGGCTTCTATAAATGGCTGAAGAAATGCTACTGCCTTTTTCATCACTCTGGCAGATTTCACAACCTGTGGCAGGAACATTTTTCCAGCCCCGAACAAATCCCCCACGATGCTCATTCCATCCATTAAGGGTCCTTCAATTATTTCCAGCGGACGATTGAACATGGGTAAACATTCTGCCACATCCTCTTCAATGTAATCTGCATTTCCTTTCACCAAGGCATGGCTAATCCGTTCGGTCACGGAGAGTGTTCTCCAGGTAAGGTCCGGGCCGGTGGCTACTTTGCCCTTATCTTTTATGGTCTCTGCAAATGTGATCAATCGGTCGGTTGCATCCGGACGGCGGTTTAGCAGCACATCCTCCACGAGCTCCAAGGTCTCTTTAGGTATTTCATCATAGATCCCTAGCTGACCAGCGTTTACAATCCCCATGTCCATTCCGGCACGAATGGCATGATACAGAAATGCGGTATGGATGGCTTCGCGAACGGGCTCGTTACCTCTGAAACTAAATGAGACGTTGGAGACACCTCCTGATACCTTTGCATGCGGCAGATTTTCCTTGATCCACCGTGTGGCATTGATAAAGTCCACCGCATAGTTATTATGCTCTTCCATACCCGTCGCAACGGTCAGGATGTTTGGGTCAAAAATGATGTCCTGCGGTGGGAAACCCACTTCTTCAACCAATATTTTATAAGCACGGCTACAGATTTCAATCCTTCGTTCCAGGTTATCTGCCTGGCCGGTTTCGTCAAACGCCATGATTACGGCGGCTGCACCGTACCGAAGTACATTTCTGGCCGACTCTTTAAACTTCTCTTCTCCTTCTTTAAGGGAAATAGAATTGACAATAGCCTTACCCTGAACACATTTCAGACCGGCCTCGATTACTTCCCATTTGGATGAATCTATCATCACAGGTACTCTGGATATGTCAGGCTCAGCAGCCATGAGATTGAGGAATGTCTTCATCGCTTCCACCCCGTCAATCATCCCCTCATCCACATTCACATCAATTACCTGAGCGCCGTTTTCCACCTGATCTCTGGCAACCGACAGGGCTGCATCATAATCTCCGTTACGTATTAATCTTGCAAACATTTTGGACCCGGATACATTACAGCGCTCCCCAATGTTGACATAGTTGGTGAGTGCGGTGATGTTCATCGGCTCAAGGCCCGACAACTTCAAAACGGGTTCCGACTCGGGAAGGGGCCTCGGCCTGTATTTTGCGGCAAGATCTGCAATGACCCGAATATGTCCCGGCGTGGTTCCGCAGCAGCCACCGATGATATTGATCAGACCATCCCGCAGGAATCCATCTATGACTTCACCCATTTGCTCAGGTGATTCGTCATACTCCCCCATTTCGTTCGGCAAGCCCGCATTCGGGTGGGCAGACGTGTAGAAAGGCGAATTACTCGCCAAAATCTGAACATAAGGACGCATGAGGTCAGCACCCAGGGCACAGTTCAAACCCACGGAAAGTAATGGAAGATGCGAAATGGAGGTCAAAAAAGCCTCGGTGGTTTGTCCGGATAGCGTACGCCCGGAAGCATCCGTAATCGTACCCGACACCATGATCGGCAGAACCTCCCCTTTTTTCACTTTCCAGGACGGCAGCACTTCCACCTTTCCCTCTTTCGCATCAACAAAAAATTTATCTATCGCGAACAACGCGGCCTTGGCATTCAGGGTATCAAACACGGTTTCGACTAGCAGCAAATCGCACCCGCCATCGGTTAACCCTTTTATTTGTTCATAATATGCTTCAACCAGTTGGTCAAAACTTACAGCCCGATAGCCCGGGTTGTTTACATCAGGTGAGAGTGATGCCGTGCGGTTTGTGGGCCCCATAGAACCTGCGACGAAGCGGGGCCGGTCGGGATTTTGTGCAGTAAACTCGTCCGCAACCTCTCTGGCCAAACGGGCGGATTCAAAATTCAGCTCGTAAACCAGTTCCTCCATACCATAATCGGCCATGGCAATGGTAGTTCCGGAGAAAGTATTGGTCTCTGCAATATCGGCACCGGCATCAAAATAAGCAGCATGGATTTCCTTAATAACATCGGGACGAGTCAACGAAAGCAAATCGTTGTTCCCTTTCACGTCGTGAGGCCAGTCTTTAAAACGCTCCCCACTGTAATCGTAATCTTCTAATTTGTAGCGTTGAATCATCGTTCCCATCGCACCATCCAGTACAAGGATTCGTTTTTTCAAAATTTCACGAATATCGTTTTGTTGTGTAGCTACCATTACCTCTGGTTACAAGTGAATAAAAGTTTGTGCAGAAGATTTCACACTTTTACACGGATACAAATTTAATGCAATAGATGTTTTATTTAGCAATGACAAAAAAAACAGACTAATCGTCTGCCGTGTTACTTACATTTATGCATTTTATCTATATTTGGGCCACTTTTAAAGACTTGAAAGATATTCTATCTATGGCCAATCTGGATGAAACAGACCGCAAAATCCTGCATTATCTGCAACAGGATGCTACGCTCAAAACAAGAGAATTGTCTGAAAAACTAAACCTTTCGTATACGCCCATTTACGAACGGGTAAGAAGGCTTGAAAAAGAGGGCATTATCAAGAAATATGTGGCGCTCCTCGACCGGGAGAAGGTTGGGAAAAAACTAATGGCATTCTGCAACATAGCCTTGAAGGAACATTCTAAAACAATGGGTGAAAAGTTTGTCAAAGCGGTCATAGCGATGCCCGAAGTTTTGGAATGTTTCAACATTTCGGGTGATTATGATTTCCTGCTGAAGATCGTTGTAGAAGACATGTCTCAGTACCAGCAATTTTTAATGCAAAAGCTTGGATCCCTGGACAACATTGGAAGCACCCACAGTCTCTTTGTGATGGGTGAAATCAAAAATTCATCGGAGCTCGAAATGCTCGACTACAAAAAATAAATACGGTACCGGAAAATCCAGCACCGTATTCCAACTCACCCCTAACAAAATTCTTTAAAACCTTTATTTACGCTTGCCGGGTTTCCCGGGTTTGCCAGGACCAAAGGCAGGCTTATCCAATTCTTTGCTAAAACTGCCATCCGCATTAAAGAGCAATATTTTCACTTTTTCGGCTATCAGAATACCAATAAAATACTCGCCGTCTGCATTTGTTCCCGCCTGTTTTATTTCCGAACCAGCATAATTCGTTGTAATATAAGCCGTAACAGCCGCAGGCAATGTATTTATTTCTATTTTAGTTATCCTGCCTTTGTGCGCATGCTGCTTCAATTCAGAATTAAATGTACCATCTGCATTGAAAAGTAATCCTTTCGCTGTACCATCCGCTAAAGTAATAGCTACAACCACTTTACCTTCTGCATCCTTTGCCGCAAATTTAACAGTAGCACCAGCATAGGTCGTATTAATGTACGCTGAAACGGTTTCCGACAAATCGGCCGCTGCGATTTCGGTTAACTTCCCTTTGCATTTCCTTACAGTAGCGGTGTCGGTAGAAACCGAATACCTTGCAGCCGCTGATGTTACACTTTCTAAAACGGACGTTTCATCACCTGGTGTGACTCCGGAATCGTCCTTTTGGCAACCTGCAATCCAAAGCCCGCTCAGGGCCAGGAACATCACAATCATTTTTTTCATTTCAACTGATCGGTTTAAAGTGGATGCGTAATAATCTTGTTAAGTGTCATTACGCCCTGGTTTCCGACCTTGTTGCAGCTACTCAATAATTTTTAAAAATATTTTTGAGACGGCCATTCTTCCCCACAATTTTCCCTGCATTTATATAGAATCATTGAAATGTTATGCAAATATAGCTCGGCGCAGCGGGATCATGTCCATTTTTTGCCAAATTTTTCATAAATTGAAACCAGAGTACACTTGTGGTAATGGGTTTGATTAAAAACCAACCAGTACCTGGTCATGAGGCAACAACCGAAATTCATCAGGTATATACTAAATTATTTATCAAAAGTGTGCAACACAAACAACCGTGGAAGCGTATCATTTTATCAGAGACATTTCCCTAACAATTTGACAAACAAACTTTGCTATTTGGTAGAAAAATATCCTTTAATGAGAACGACTTCGAGTCGGTGCTGACTGCCTGTATAGCTGGCAACAGTCAGGCGCAACGCTACCTCTATAAGCAGTTTTTCAGCTATTCGAAAAGTATTTGCCTTCGTTACACTTCCAATACTGAGGAAGCAGAAGAGGTACTTAATGAGGCATTTTTGAAAGTTTTTAACAATCTGGCGAAATACGATCCGGCTCACCCGTTTAAGGCCTGGCTCAGAACCATCATGGTGAACACGGCCATCAGCCATTACCGGAAAAATAAAAGATATAATGAAGATACCGTTGCGCTGGAAGATGCGCCTTACCCGCGCTTCGAGGAAGATATCGTAAGTCGCATCACAGCCGATGAAATTCTACAGATTATTCAACAGATCAAACCTGTTTACAAAAACGTGTTTCTGTTGTATGTAGTAGAAGGATATAATCATCGGGAAATAGCAGATCTGTTACAAATTAATGAAGCAACCGTGCGGTCGCATTACGTGAGAGCAAGGGCCAGATTGCAGCATTTGATAAAACAAAATTACCCACATCTCTTCCCAAGTGATTGGGCTGTAAAGGCATTCAAAGGAAATGAAAACTGACAAATTTGAAAAAACTATACGCCAGAAATTAGAGAGTATTTCACCAGACTTTCAGGAAAGCGACTGGGCAAAAATGCAAAACTATATGCATGCCCACACCCCTCCCACCCTCTGGCAGCAATACGGCTCCTGGCTGGGCTATGCGGCCGCCGCATCTGTCACATCGGTCATGGCGTTCCTTTATGTGAACCAGCTTTCACAGAACAATAAGCTGGGCCGTGATGTAAAATCACTGCAGAGCCAAATAGCGACCATCAAGGAAAATCCTGCTGCTACTCCGAAGGTAGATACAATTTATGTTCTCCGTGACGCGGTATCCTCCAACCAGGAAGATCGGTCTCAGGCATACACTACTATTGATGCTGAAGAAGTTGTTACGAATCATGAACAATCAGCAGCAGAAAACACAGTAGCTTCCGCGCCGGATGCAGATAGAACAACAGAAAAAGAAAAAAACCGTATTCAGCAGGAACAAATTCTTTATTCAGACAAAAACAGCGCTGCTGAATTTGTTGGCATCCAGACCGAAAAAGAAGACGAAACGCTACATCCCGGCGAAAGCAATGCTTCCGAATCCATCCTCAATACCACAAATACGGCCACATTAAGCACCCCGGAAAATGGGGTATTGGCGTCAAAAACACTAGGTGCCCGCTTTGAGAACATCAGCACACAATCCCCTTTGACGCCAGCGATGAGGACTGAACAACTCAAGGGAGCTTTGATGAGCAGGCTGTCGGCCAGGCAAATCAGAAAAACATGGATGGCCAGCACCGCGGCTTCCTACAAAGCCCCAACTTCCGGAAAAAAAGCCGAGCAGATTACACAGACCGAAAACGTGATCCCTCAGCTAAACCTAAAAGTGCCCTATCGCTTTGGCGCGGGCATGGAGTGGCAAAAAAATGTCCAGGCCAAAACAGTCACGGGAGAAGTTATATTGGGAAAAAGATTTTCCATTTCGGCTGGATTGAGTTGGTTAAAACTGAAACAAATGCAGTTTTTCAACGAAAAAGGTTTTCGTGAGGCTAACAAACGTGATTTTAAACAAACCCATCCCAATCAGGTTCCTGCAGCATTCGTCGTAACGAATATTCAGATAGAACCTACCATGATGCAAATCCCGTTAACGGTCGCTTTCAGAAATGAGCTGAAGGACAATTGGGCTTACTATGTAGCAGCAGGAGCCAATGTCACAGTTAAATCCAATGAAAAAATTTCCTTCAGCTGTATTGTTCCAAAACCCCAGCAGGAAATATTAACACAATCTTTTGAGAGAAAAATGGATATATCTCCGATCAACTCTCTTAATTTTTCCCTGGGCGTTGAGAAGGCATGGCACCCGATTGTGGTGCAAGCGGAAGGTTATATGTATAGTTATTTTAAACCACTTACCCCTTTGAACCCCCGCAGCGGACCTGGTTTCAAAGTGAAGCTTCTGTACCAGATTGGCAAGAAAATGTAACCAAAAAGGATTGCGTTTCATCAACAATAACTAGTAAGTTGTTCCTGAAATGTTCTATTTTTGGCTTTTCATTTCCCTCATTACCCAAAGCTTTTGAAATTCGCAGCAATCGATATTGGATCAAATGGCGCACGTATGCAGATATCTTCGGTATTGCATGACGAAGGCGTGGTTCGTTTGAAGAAAGTAGAATATGTCCGTTTCCCATTGCGCCTCGGACACGATGTCTTCACGGAAGGACGCATCTCCGCACTAAGTGAAGACCGGATGATGAAACTCATGCTAGCCTATCAGCTGCTGATGGAACTGCATGAAATTGAGGACTACATGGCTTGCTCTACTTCTGCCATGCGGGAAGCATCCAATGGCCATGAAGTGCGTGAGCATATCGAGCAGCGAACAGGTATTCACATTCAGATCATCGACGGGCAGAAAGAGGCTGAACTGGTAAATAATGTGGTGGTTAAGTCTCTTGGAGAAGGACAATATATTCACATTGATGTAGGAGGCGGCAGCACTGAACTGAACGTGTATCAGGACAGAAGAAAAATTGCAGCCAAATCTTTCAAACTTGGATCGGTGCGACTGTTAGAGGGAAAAGAATCCAAAACTTCCTGGATTAAGATCAAGGAATGGATCCAGGATCATGTAGATTTCAATCAGGAAATTCAGGCAGTGGGCACGGGTGGGAACATCAACAAATTGTTTGACCTGTCGTCTAAACTGACCGAAAGCTCCACAAGCATTGAAGAAATAGAACGAATGCGTGATTACATTTCCGGTTTTTCGCTCGAGGAAAGGATCAACAAATTACAGCTTAACCCCGATCGCGCCGATGTGATTGTGCCTGCTGGAGATATCTACACCTCAGCTATGAAATGGGCAGGCGCTAAAATCATGCACGTCCCAGATGTAGGATTGAAAGACGGTATGCTGCAACTACTCTACGATAGGTCCTGTCGCAAAAAAAAGGTCTGACCCAGACCTTTTAATTTTCAGCTTTTTTTCAACCTACCAGACTTGCTCCAAATCCTTGGCTGTGTATTTATGATTTCTGTCTACAAAAACAGATTTCTTACTTTCCCGTTTCAATGCTAAAGGGTTTTTCTTGCCCATTTTTGCTAAAAGAGCAACGGGTACCAGCACTACAAAGAACACCAGCGACAACAAAATACGGCCGTTGATCGCACCCAGTATTTCCGCAATTTTGTACCAGCCTTTCACAATGAGGTCTCCTGCAACAGGAATAGCAATACTCACAACACCAATGGCGGCGGCGGCTATAAGGAAATAGGGATATTTGGAGCTAAATATAAAATACAAAACGACCAGCCCGGTAACAATTACCAGTTGAGCCTTCGTTTTTTCTGATTCACTCATGAGGTGTAAAAGTATGCAAGGAAAGGCATTGCCCAATTGCAAGCCCATTCCTTCCTGTGGATGAGATAAGACTACTTCCTAAAACAAGGTATAAATGAAAGGTGCAACAGCAGAACCTCCACCTATTACAATGAGTACGCCTATCAATAGCAACACAATGATCACCGGTGCAAGCCACCATTTCTTGCGTTCCTTCATAAAGGCAAACAAATCTGTTAAAAAATCCATGTTAAGTTATTTTTATAAATACAAATTTAAATCATTAGAAAACAAGGTGTGCTATTCGTCCCGTAAAAGTTCAGGGCTTTCCGATGACCTTTGCCAACCGCTCGGCGATTAAAGCATTTACGGAGGCGCTGGCATGTCCGTCGTTTTTGCCAACTACCCGCTCTTTATCCGGTATTTGCGCAATTCCATCATTCAATGGCACAAGGGTAACACCATGCGTTTTAAGATAATCTTCTACCGGTTTGGTGTAACCCGCACTTTTGTCTAGTTGAAACAAAAAGGGTATGAAAACTGCATACATTTTGGCTCCGGTAGAATCCTTGTAATCCACAATCCGGGACATATCGCGTAAATGCGCATTCAATATGGTCGTATCTGTGTAAGCTTTCTGGACAAATTTATCGAAGGTGCTGAAACCCGTATGCGGTAGTTGCCAATAGATGAAATTGGGTAGATAAAAGCGTTTCACCAAAGTCGCCATCGGCCCTTTGAGATCCGCATAAGGCTCTGATCCCGTCAGGGTAAGGCCTTTTTCCCTACCCACCTTCTCAATATCGTTTGGAAAGTACTGTAGAATAATAACGTCTGGTTTAACAGGGAATTTTGTCAATCGCTCCGCCTCATCTCTCGTATCTGCACCCGAAACACCCAGATTGTAGACATTGTAATTTTCCGTACCAAGGGAGGCCCCCAGCATGTCGGAGAAACGCTCACTTACATCCTTTAACCCATGCCCAGCCGCGAAAGAATCACCAATCACGAGGATATTTTTCTTGCCCGTCTCGTTAACCACCTCCTTATCATGATAGCCGAGTGCATTAACAGGATGCCAGTATTTCTCCCACCAGATCTGAGAGGCTTTGGAAAGCACTCCTTCATGACTTTGGGGTATATACATGAAAATTATTTCAAGGAAAATGAGCGTCACCAGAAGAGGCACTACGATGGTGGTGACATTGGCCAGCAAGCCCTTTGCTTTGCTTTTAACCACACCATAGTAAAAAATACGAAGCACTTCGATGATCAGCAACAGCCAAAAGGCCAGCTTGGCCATTCTCACATAAACGCTGTCGCTCTGCGGAAAACCTGGGTAATCAAATTTGATGTGCAGCTTATCCGGGTAAAATAAAAAAAAGAACAGTAAGGAAAGGAATAAAATCCGAACCAGACTAGTAACTATTTTCGATGCCATATATCGTATGAATAATAAGAGAAAGGACTATTAATCCAAAACAAATTCTTCCTGCCAGTTGTCTTTTTCCTGCCATTCGGGTTGCTGTTTTTTATCAAAAATGAAATTACCGACCACTAGATAATCCATTTCGGTACGCATAAAACAGCGGTAAGCGTCATTTGGTGTACACACGATCGGCTCCCCACGTACATTGAAACTTGTATTGACTACGACTGCATACCCGGTTAATGCCTTGAAAGCATCGATTAATTGATAATATCGAGGGTTAGTTTCTTTGTGTACCGTCTGGATCCGGGCCGAATAATCAATATGTGTAATGGACGGAAGATCAGACCTTTCGAAATATAACTTTTCTCTTAAATCCAGTGCATTGTAATTGGTCGGAACCGGTTTGCGACGACTTTCCGCGACAGGATGTACCAAAAGCATGTATGGAGATATTCCGTCGTAGTCAAAGTATTCCGCACAGTCTTCGGCAAGCACCGACGGGGCAAATGGCCTGAATGACTCCCGGTATTTAATTTTCAGGTTCAGCTTTTTCTGCATTTCTGCGTTACGAGGATCGCCAAGGATGCTTCGGCCTCCCAATGCCCGTGGGCCAAACTCCATGCGGCCTTGAATCCATCCAACTACATTTCCTTCGGAAAGCAATTGGGCTGCGTCAACGGCCAAATCCTTAAAATTCTCGTAATGCGTGTACACGGCTTTATATTTCTTGGCCGTAAGTGCAACATCCAGATCCGAAAACGTAGGCCCGAGATAAGACCCGCGCATGGCATCGTTTTTCCAGGTTACTTTTCTTTCCTGGCCAAAATAAATATGGTATGCAGCCTGGGCAGCGCCTAAAGCCCCGCCCGCGTCACCAGCAGCAGGCTGAATAAAAATGTTCTTAAAAATTCCGGACTTCTGAAGCTTTCCGTTTGAAACACAGTTCAGCGCAACACCTCCTGCAAGGCAAAGGGAATCAGCACCTGTCAGCCGCTGGGCTTCACGCGCCATTCTCAGCACCGCCTCTTCCGTAATATTCTGGATCGCCAGTCCCAAATTGCAATGAACTGCTTCCAGAGCATCCTCCGGCTTCCTGGTTTTGAATCCGAACAGAGCTTCCCATTTATGCTCGTTAACCATTTTGAGGCCGGTAGCATAATCAAAATATTCCTGATCAAGCCATACCGACCCGTCCTCCTTCAACTCAATAAGGTCTTTCAGAATGATCTCTTCGTAACGTTTGATATCCGGAGACAATGGGTCGCCGTAGGGTGCCAGCCCCATCAGCTTATATTCTCCTGAGTTGACCCGAAAGCCTAGAAAATAGGTAAATGCGGAATAAAGCAGACCAAGAGAATGAGGAAACCGCAACTCTTTCAGATTGGTGATATCCTTGCCCTCCCCCAGGCAAATAGAAGCTGTTGCCCATTCGCCTACTCCGTCAATGGTAAGAATTGCGGATTTTTCGAAGGGAGAGGGATAGTAAGCACTAGCGGCATGAGATAAATGGTGTTCAGGAAAAAGCAGCTTTACAGGCTTCTTCTTATCATAGCCTAGCTTTACCAATTCCTCATTAATCAGCCTTTTAAGGAACATTTTCTCCTTGATCCAGACAGGCATAGCAGTCAAAAAAGATCTTACTCCCTTTGGTGCAAATGCATAATAGGTCTCCAAAAGACGTTCAAATTTCAAAAGGGGCTTATCGTAAAATACGATTGCATCCAGTTCGTTGAGCGTAAGCCCGCTGTATTCCAGACAAAATTTTACGGCTTGTGATGGAAAACCCGGGTCATGTTTTTTACGCGTGAATCGCTCTTCCTGTGCTGCTGCAACGATTTCTCCATTATCAATCAATGCTGCTGCCGAATCGTGATAAAAGGCTGAAATACCTAAAATTTTCATTCAGTAATATTTAATTACGTGTGTAGCTGAACTATCAGCTCCTATCGAGCAGCAAATATAGGACAATTATAATAAGCCCTGAAATCCGGGCACTTGTAAAATCCTGAATCTATTATTCGGTTTAGCCTCCGAAAAACTTTTTAAATCCCTGGATCATCCTGCTTTTATTACCGGAGTACAGGCGTGGGCTTGTGATTCTCGTCCATAGCCACAAATGTAAAAATCCCGGTAACTGCTTTTTCTCTCCCCTCCTCATACATGTGCTCCACGAAAATATCTACACGAACCTTCATACTCGTATTACCCACGTGTTCCACTCTTCCAACCAGTTCGATGATCGTCCCGGCAGGAATCGGATGTGTAAAATCAATCTTATCTGTGGAAACGGTAACACACCGCAGACGTGAAAAGCGTGTAGCTGCCATAAAAGCCACTTCATCCATCATGGACAATGCAGTTCCGCCGAAAAGTGTATCGTAATGATTGGTGGTATTTGGAAAAACGGTTTTAAAAACTCGGGTTTCGGATTGGATTATTTTTTCTTCTAATGTCAAAACTATAAATGTTTGGTGTTATGTTCGGATTTGCCAAAATGCTGTCAGCCTGTGCGGAGTCGAAGGCCGAGCCACCAGGTTAAATTCACAATAAACACCTCTTAAACTGCATTAGTCTGAGAGATAAGATCGTTTCCGTTGTTAAGAATCTAATTCTAAGTAAATTAACGAATTTGCACAGAGTTCGGCTCCGCTCACTCTGACAACAATTTAGACATCAAGGCAAAAAATCAATGCTCCGCAAGCGCCTCTTCACGCAGCAAGTTAGCTGCCGAAATCATATTACGCAATGCAGCCTCAGTTTCCGGCCACTTTCGGGTCTTCAAACCACAGTCGGGATTCACCCAAAGGTTACGTGCAGGAATTACCTGCAATGCCTTTTCCAATAGTGATTTAATCTCATCAACCGTAGGCACGCGTGGCGAATGAATATCGTACACGCCGGGACCTATTTCGTTTGGATAACTGAAATCGGCAAAAGCATCCAGTAACTCCATCTGGGATCGGGAAGTCTCGATTGTAATCACGTCCGCATCCATTGCAGCGATGGAATCTATAATATCATTGAACTCAGAATAACACATGTGCGTATGAATCTGCGTTTGATCCGCAACTCCGGCGGCACTCAGCCTGAACGCATCAACCGCCCATTTCAGATATGCTTTCCATGCCGATTTCCTCAATGGTAACCCTTCCCGAATGGCAGGTTCATCGATCTGTATGACCTTAATTCCTGCCTTTTCCAGATCAACAACTTCATCCCTGATCGCGAGTCCGATCTGGAAAGTTGTATCTTTTCTTGGCTGGTCATCCCGCACAAATGACCATTGCAATATCGTAACCGGGCCGGTCAGCATGCCTTTCACGAGTTTCTCAGAATTTGCCTGTGCGAATGCAGACCACCTGACGGTCATCGGCTGCGGACGCTCTACATCCCCATAAATAATCGGAGGCTTCACGCAACGGCTGCCATAGCTCTGCACCCAGCCATTTTGGGTGAAAACAAATCCTGACAAACTTTCCCCAAAATACTCCACCATATCATTACGCTCAAATTCTCCATGCACCAGCACGTCGATACCCAGCCCCTCCTGCCAGCGGAGTGATTTCACTATTTCCTCCTCGATTCTTATTTCATATTCTTCCAGAGACAATATTCCCTTTTTCAGGTTTGCCCGAAGTTGACGTACATCATCCGTTTGCGGGAAGGAGCCGATCGTCGTGGACGGGAACAGTGGAAGTTTTAGCTTTTCAAGCTGAATCTGCTGCCTTTCCGAAAAAACACTTATCCGCTCAAAATCAGTCGATCTGATAGCCGCTACGCGATCCTTTACAGCAGCCTTATGAATCAAAGTGGATGTGCGACGGCTTTCAACCGCAACCTGGTTCGCTTCAAAAAGCGGACAGGTGCTGTAATCGGTAACGGCAAGTTTGGCCAGGGTAGAAATTTCATTCAGCTTTTGTTTGGCAAAGGCCATCCAGTTTTTAATTTCCGGAGTCAGAACTTCTTCATTTTTTTCAAGGTCAAGGTCATGCGGACTGTGTAGTAAGGAGGAGGAAGGTGCAACCATCACCCGGCTTACGCCTAAAACAGCAATTGCCCACTCAATAAATTTCAGCGATTTTTTATAGTCATTTTTCCAGATATTCCTTCCGTCAACAACGCCCAGAGACAGGATTTTCCCGGAATTAACGAATGCTTCGGAGGTCAGAATGGCCGGTAAAGTTTCAGATCCTCTTGTAAGGTCAATATGGAGCGCAGAAACCGGAAGGGCGGTTGCTAACACCAGATTATCCTCCAACGCCCCGAAATAAGTGGCTAGTAAAATCCTCAGATCAGGAACCGCCTCACTAATCTGCGCATAAGCACTTTCAATTGCCAATTTCTCCCCCGGAGTCAAATCCAAAACAAGGCATGGCTCGTCCAGTTGTACCCATTCAGCACCTCTTTTATTCAGTTCTTTTAATATGTCAATGTATACGGGCAAAAGATTGTCCAATAAATCGATTCTATTGAAACCACCCTCCTTTTCTTTCCCGAGTAACAAATAAGTAACCGGCCCCACCAGAACAGGTTTGGTAAGGATTCCCTTTTGTTTGGCATCCTCAAACTCCAGAATGACCTTATCGGAATAGCGACTGAATTTTTGGTCCTTCACAAATTCAGGTACGATGTAGTGATAGTTTGTATCAAACCATTTGGTCATCTCCATCGCCTTGATATCCAGCCCATCTCGTTGTACACCACGAGCCATTGCAAAATACAGATCCAGTTCATTGTTAGATTTTCCATCCACAATCTGGTGATAACGCTGCGGAATTGCACCGACTAAAAATGATGTATCAAGTACCTGATCATACAAAGAGAAGTCGTTGGAGGGTATTAGATCAATACCTGCCTCCTTTTGCGCCTCCCAGTTGCGGTGACGGATTTGCCGTGCCACCTTTTGCAGTTCATCACGGTTGATTTTACCAGCCCAGAATTGCTCACTGGCCTTTTTGAGTTCTCTCTGGCTTCCCACACGCGGATAGCCCAAATTGTGTGATAACATAAAACTTGTGTTTAAAAGATTAAAAAAACCTTTCGGAAACACCCTACCCGTCCTGAATTAATGAAGAATTTTGAATTAAGAATGAAGAATCATCCTATGTTTCAACATTGTTCACTATGCAGTACTCTTCACAGCAGCTTAAAGCCATGTAAACATTACACGAACCTTCGCGAATGTAATTCGCTGATCAACTGCCAATAAAATTTGTAAAATCAATGCGTGACGAGACCCCTGACGTGAAGGAATAGCCATTGAGGATAGAGGCAAGTCTCCTGACTTGTACCATTTTTACCGCCCTTCTCGCTACAAGCAATGGGACGCGAGGGTAAAAACTTGCCCGTTAAACAGGCTGGCACTTACAGTAGCACGACTGTCCGTGAATTTCACACGGTTCCTTTTTAATTTCTGCTGTTGGATGAGGGGCCCAAAGCGAAAACCACTATCCCGATTGACGGGTGTTCTCAAAAGAACAGGGCAAAGATAGTGGGGTTATTTTCGATTTGTTTGGTTACAGGCCTAATTAAGTGGAGATGGATAAAATTTAGATTTAGGGAAGACAAATTATCTTTTTTGAATCGCAAATTAAGTCCTCAAAAGTATTTTTTTATCTACTCTGTTAAAGCAACTGGGCTGCTTCCCTATCCAGAATAAACTCAGCATTCAGGTGCGTTTGTAAAACAGTTGCAGGGTAATCTTTTGTAACGGACAATGAAATAGCCTTGTGAACTACCGAGGCTTTGGAGATCCCGGATGCGATCAGAACGGCTTTTTTTGCTTCGAGCATATGCCTGATACCCACCGTTATGCCTTTGGTAAGCTGGGTTTCCTTTTTAAAATACTTTTGCCCAACCTGTACCGTCACCGGATCCAGTTCTGAAACGTGGGCGTACAAATCAAACGGAGTTCCGGGTTCGTTTAACGCCAAATGTCCGTTCATACCCACACCCAGCACAATAAGGTCAAGACCTCCAAGTGCATCCACCGCTTCGTTTACGCGCTCACACTCAGCCTGTGGATCTTGGGCAAGTCCATCAAAAAACACAATCTGATCCTCTGTGAAACCAATCGGCAACAGAAAATCCTTATCCAGCAAATCCCGGCAACTTCCATCGTCAGCTGCACCCAGTCCGATCCATTCATCCAAACCGATAAAAGTGCATTGAGAAAAATCGGTCTGACCGGATCGATGCGCCGCGACCAAGTGATGAAACATTCCTTGCGGCGTACTCCCCGAAGGTAAACAAATTACTGCCGTCGGTTTTTCTTTCAGGAGTTCGATCACTCGTGTTGCCGCTGCCAGGCTCATGGATTCATAATCGTTGTAAATGCTGATTTGGGGGGGCATTGGGAAGTAAGATGTGTTTAGTTGACTTTTGGGATGCAGATATTTTTATCAAGTAAATATACTATCATAATTCTACCTCACGAGGCGCACCATTGCGTGCGGCACGAATCCTGGCGACCATCTCATCTCCGGTTTCTTCACCTACCCAACTCCCCACAAGATTATCAAAGGCCGTTTTCTGTTTTTCCAGCAGCCCTTCTGCATGTCCTTCCTTCACTGGAAGGCCAAGTCTGTCAGCCAGTCCTTTGATCAACCCAAAATCCTTTTCGTTTTCTGTTTCAATGATCCGTGTATGCGTCATGCTTATCGTGTCTGGAATAAATGATATTCTGTATCTAAACGTCCTTGGCCCTAATTTAAATTCTTTCCAGTGATATTACAACGTTCTAATCGTCAAGCATTCCCCACAAGAAACATTTATTCCCTAAATATACCAAAAACTCATACGCCAACCCTAACTTTACGGATTCAAGCTTGTTTGACGGCACCGGCCGCCAGGCGCTTAACTATTTACAAATTTATTACATTCAAAAAATGGAATACCGTATAGAAAAAGACACCATGGGCGAAGTGCAGGTACCCGCACATGTATATTGGGGCGCACAGACACAACGCTCTATTCAGAACTTTCCGATTGCCCAGGATATCAATAAAATGCCGAAGGAAATTATCAAGGCCTTCGCCTTTTTGAAAAAAGCCGCTGCCATCACAAATTATGAAGCAGGCATTTTACCAAAAGAAAAAAGTGATCTGATCGGTGAGGTCTGTGACGAAATCCTGACCGACCAACTATCCGATCAATTTCCGTTGGTCGTGTGGCAAACAGGCTCTGGAACACAATCCAACATGAACTGCAATGAGGTAATCGCTTATCGCGGACATGTTTTACAAGGCGGTGACCTGGCCGATAAGACCAAATTTCTGCACCCCAACGATGATGTTAATAAGTCACAATCGTCCAATGATACCTACCCTACCGCAATGCACATTGCGGCATACAAAATACTGGTGGATGTAACGATTCCAGGCATTGTGAAGCTACGCGACACCCTGAAGGCAAAAGCGGAAGCTTTCAGAGATGTCGTAAAAATTGGCCGGACGCACTTCATGGACGCAACGCCGCTTACCCTTGGACAGGAATTTTCGGGATACGCGTCTCAATTGGATCACGGTTTACGTGCCATTTACAACACATTGGCGCACCTTTCAGAACTCGCTCTGGGGGGAACAGCCGTTGGAACGGGAATTAACACGCCTCCGGGATACTCGGAAAATGTGGCCAAACACATTGCTTTATTGACCGGCCTCCCATTTATCACCGCTGAAAATAAATTTGAAGCACTTGCAGCACACGATGCCATCGTGGAAGCACATGGAGCATTGAAAACCGTTGCGGTAAGTTTGATGAAGATCGGTAACGATATTCGTATGTTATCCTCTGGTCCCCGTTCGGGAATTGGTGAAATTCATATTCCTGACAACGAACCGGGAAGTTCCATTATGCCTGGGAAAGTGAACCCGACACAATGTGAAGCGATGACCATGGTGGCTGCTCAGGTGATGGGCAATGACGTAGCGATCGGAATTGGTGGATCCAACGGACACTTTGAGCTGAATGTTTTCAAACCGTTAATGGCGTATAACTTCATCCATTCTGCACGCCTGATCGGCGATGTTTGTGTTTCTTTCAACGATAATTGTGCCATAGGCATTGAGCCCTTACGTGACAATATCCGCAAACATGTCAACAATTCATTGATGCTTGTAACCGCTTTGAATACCAAAATCGGCTACTACAAAGCTGCCGAAATAGCGCAGACAGCCCACAAAAATGGGTCAACCTTAAAGGAAACGGCGGTTGCATTGGGATACGTTACGCCTGAGGAATTCGATGCGTGGGTGAGACCTGAGGATATGGTTGGGGATAACAATTTCTAGTTCCCATGCGAAGGATATATCTACAAATGCGGCAGACATGTAACACATTGACAAACGCATCTGGAATGTTACATCCTTAACGGGATTTTATCTTTTACTTGCTCTATTTCTACCAATATACCATCGCTACGCGATTAGGGTAGAAACTACGAGGGTAAATCTTTTCGCGGCCTTTGTCTAGAGAATGTCTTTCGAGACCAAAATTACTGTGCTTGAGACCTCACAATAATACAGCCTCACGTTTCGGCGTGGGGCTTTTTGTTTTACCTTGCATTCCGAATTCACAAATCGTCGTATGAAAAACTCTTTTCTAAGGTCCTGCCTTTTTGTTCTCACTTTTTTTCTGACAAGTTTGTCATCTTTCTCCCAAAAGAATGATCAAAACGCCCCGCTTAAACTCTGGTACGACGCACCAGCCACTGACTGGATGACCCAGGCTTTACCCATCGGAAACGGTTACCTGGGCGTAATGTTCTTTGGCGATCCCGGCGAAGAGCGGCTTCAATTTTCAGAAGGCAGCTTGTGGGCTGGAGGAAAAGGAGCGAATGCGGATTACAATTTTGGCTTGCGCAAAGATGCCTACCAGAATTTACCCAAAATCAGAGCGTTGCTCGCACAAGGGAAATTCAACGAGGCGCACAAGCTTGCCAATTCGGAAATGACTGGATTAATCCATGATAAGAAGGAAAATACGCCTTCATCGGATTTCGGAGCACAACAGACCATGGGGGACTTGTTCGTAAGTGTTTCCCACAAAGGAGCTATTAAAAACTACCGCAGAGAACTGGATATTACAAGTGCTGTTGCGAAAATCACCTACGAAGCAGATAAGAGTCAATTCGAGCGTACATATTTCGGAAATTATCCTTCCAAAGTGATGGTTTACAAATTCACGTCAACGTCACGGGAGACCTATTCCATCAGGCTCATCAGCCCGCATAAAAAGGAATACGAAACATTCGAAAAAAACCGATACATTTTTGGAGGAAGCCTCAAAGACAATAAACAGGAATTTGAAACCACTTATCACTTGAATACCGATGGGGCAATCAGTTATAAAGATGGTGTTGTAACAATCAAAAATGCCCGTTCCGTCATTGTTACCCACACCGCGGCCACAGATTACCTGATGAAATTCCCAACCTACAAGGGCAATGATTATAAAAAGGCAAATCGAGAAGTACTGGGCTCGGCTACTAAAAAAAGCTATGAAGTGCTTTTCAAAGAGCAGCAAAAGGACTACAAAAACCTTTTTGATCGCGTTTACTTAAAATTGGGAAGCGCTGAGGCTTCTGATGTACCCACCAATCAACGCCAGATTCAATATTTTGAAGGTACACCTGATCCGGGCTTTGAGGAATTGTATTTTCAATACGGCCGCTATCTGATGATTTCGTCATCACGGCCTGGCACCATGCCCATGAGCTTGCAAGGGAAATGGAACGATAGCACCAATCCGCCGTGGGCCAATGATTATCACACCAACATCAATGTGCAAATGATCTACTGGCCCGCAGAAGTGACCAATATTTCAGAATGTTATCTGCCTCTATCCGACTTTACCGAATCCATTGTAGAACCTGGCAAACTTGCTGCACAACAGTTCTTTGGCACAAAAGGCTGGACTGTAAATACGATGCTCAATGCTTATGGCTACACTTCACCCGGATGGGATTTCCCATGGGGATTTTTCCCGGGAGGAGCCGCATGGCTGGCGCAGCACATGTGGGAGCACTATGCATTTACCCAGGACAAAGAATATTTAAGGAAGACTGCCTACCCTGTAATGAAAGAAGCCGCAATTTTCTGGATGGAATATTTATCCGAGGACGGCAAGGGTCATTTGGTATCTTCTCCCTCTTATTCACCCGAGCAAGGAGGTATTTCCACCGGAGCGACAATGGATCATGAAATCGCCTGGGATATACTCACCAATTCCATTGCCGCGGCCAGAGTATTGAATATGGATGCCGACTTTGCGGCAAAAGCGCTAAAAATCAGAGACAAGATATTGCCCCTGCAGATTGGGAAATGGGGGCAGTTACAGGAATGGAAAGAAGATCTGGATGATTCGACCAACACTCACCGTCATGTTTCGCACTTGTTTGCTTTACATCCCGGAAAACAAATATCCTGGACGCAAACACCAGCCGAAGCACAAGCCGCCAAGGTGAGTCTGAATGCGCGCGGAGACGATGGAACAGGTTGGTCTCTGGCCTGGAAGGTAAACTTCTGGGCACGGTTGCAGGATGGAAACCGGGCCTACAAACTTTTCAGAAGTGTAATGCGACCGGTTGTGAGCAAAGGAACCAACATGGCTAATGGGGGTGGATCCTACGCCAACTTGCTTTGTGCCCATCCACCATTCCAGATTGACGGAAACATGGGATCCACGGCGGGTGTCGCGGAAATGTTGGTACAATCGCAGACAGGTGTAATAGAATTGCTGCCTGCCTTGCCGGATGCCTGGCAGGCTGGCGAGGTTCGCGGCCTGAAAGCCCGGGGCAATGTAACAGTGGATATGAAATGGGCCGATGGAAAACTGATCTCGGCCATTCTTACATCAGGCGGCGCGCAAAAAAAGACCGTAAAATATGGATCAAAGACCTTTGAAGTTGACCTTATTGCCAATAAACCGGTATCTGTTTTTTAGGGTATTTTTCAAATGAATTATCAGTCTATCAAATAACCTGAGTGTTGTTTATTACCATCCCCGCGTGATTTTTCATGAACATTAGCAAACAACTTTTGTCGGATCATCTGCAATCTAAGGAACTGGCTGTCCGTGTTGCAGATTTCGCATGTGCTAGCGAGGCTAATTTTAAAGAGTTGATGGACTGCTTTGTATCCGCTGATTATGTCCTGGCCCAGCGGGCGGCGTGGAGCGTACGATGGGCGGCAGCAAAAAGACCCGATCTCATTCTGCCCAATATCGGCATGTTGGTGAGTCAGCTGCAAAGAACAGACGTCCATGATGCTGTGATCCGCAACAGCCTGGGTGTGTTGGAAGCACTATCAATACCAGAAGAATTTCATGGCGAAATAATGCATATTTGCTTCGGTTTCATTCAGAACAGAAATGTCCCGATTGCCGCCAGAGCATTTTCCTTATCGATTCTTTTTAACCTGTCGAAGGTATATCCAGAGATTGAAAATGAGCTTAGAATAATTATAGAAGAAAATATGGAATTGGAAACTGCGGCCTACAAGTCGCGTGGTAAGAAAATATTAAAAGCACTGCGAAAGAAAGCCATGTCTTTTTGATTCAAATATGCCAATGCGCATTGTATCAATAATTTGGCTAAAATTATTACTTTTATAGTAAATTGTAGATTCCGACTTCAAGTCGATTTTACGGTCTCAAAGCGCAACCAGGAATCCTTCTCATGCCCGATTGGTTTACCTCCTACCCTCAGCTTCGTGTTTTCTTCGACGGCATGTTATGCATGATGGCCTTGTATGCAATCTTTTCGTTTTTTCAGCATAGAAAAGCCATTTACTGGCAATATGCTTTTTACATTTTATGCATGGTCATCACTTTTTATTTTGATGACATCGACTATGGGAAAGCGGATTATATACCTGGAGCCAATTTTAAGGTTGCTCTGATTGAGTCCATGGCTTTCCTGCTCTACATCCGGTTTGCTATTCAACTCATCGAAATTCCCCGGCTCGATCCATTCAGTTATCGCATACTTAAGATATTGGCCGGAATCCTGGTCATTGAAATGGCCATTGACTTTGCGTTTATGCTGTTGAATACAAGCCCTGAGATAAGAAGCAACACTTACATCGTATTCCGTTGTGTCCTTGCCGGAGGCTCGCTTCTGGTTGTTCCAAGAATACTCAAAGTCAGGCAGGAGGCCGTTTCCTACTTCATTGTGGGATCTATGTTCTTTATTGTCGGATGCCTTTTCGCGCTGGGCACCAATTTCGCCTTGGATATATTTAACAGAAACCCTTCTAATCCATTTAGTTACCCGGTCACCTACATGGAATTCGGGGTAGTACTGGAAGTGCTCTGCTTTACCCTGGGTATGTCGATTTTGAATAGAAAAAATGAAATTGAAAAAATCAAGGCGCAAGCGGAGCTGATCGAACAACTCAGGGAAAATGAAAAAAAACAAGCCGCGTTACAGCGTATTCGTGACGACATTTCCCGAGACCTACACGACGAGCTTGGAGCAGACCTTGGCAGTATCAGTGTCATGAGCCATGCCGCTATCGGACAAATAAAGCGCAAGGAATCTTCAGTTCAGGATACGGTAGCTTTAATTGGAGACACTTCCCGAAAGGTGATCGCCAGAATGAGGGAAATTGTATGGAGTCTTCATTCGTCTCAGGACTCGGTGGGCCAGTTTTCTATAAGAGTAAAAGAAACCATGTATGCCATGGTGGAACATCAACCCATTGATATTCACATTAATATTTCTGAAGACGACATTGACAGCCAACTCCCAAACGAATTCAGAAGACACCTGTTCCTGGTATTTAAAGAAATTTTACACAATGCGGTAAGGCATGCCAACGCAAAAAATATCTATCTGGATATATTTGTAAGCGATGAATGTCTTAATTTGGTTGTTAGGGATGATGGTGTCGGATTTGATGCCGAAAATCCAAAGTACAGTGGCAACGGCTTTTTCAATCTGAGACAAAGAACCGCCTCATTTGAAGGTACATTATCCGTTGATTCGAAACCCGGACAAGGAACAACAATTCGCGTAGCTTGCCCTGTGGTGCTTTCCCCAGGGAGTTTTAGTATGCCTGGCTGATCGCTTCGCAATTTTTATGCTAATTGGAATGATAATTGGGTAAATCCTGTATTTTTACCCAATTAACCATTAAAAGATATGATTATCTATTGCCATTCCAGGTTTGAAAAACCACTTCAGGAGAAACTGATTGCAGCGGTTTCTGACAGTCACAACGTACATTTCGGGTCAGAGCTTAATGAAGAGGACGCCAGGGAGAAATTTCGCTCAGCTGATTACGCCCTGGGTAATCCGCCGGTTGACTGGTTTTCGGAAGAATTACCAAATCTGAAATTCTGGCAACTGGATTCGGCTGGATTTGACCAGTACGCAGTGGTACGTTTGCGGGATGATGTAAAAGTGGCCAATATGGGTAACTGGTTTGCAAGGCCCTGCGCAGAGAGCATTATCGGAGGAGTATTGGCCCTTTATCGGGGTATTGACAAACTGACGCTCCTGAAGGAAAAAAAAGAATGGGTTGGGGCAAAGCTGCGCCCACGCCTGCATATGCTGTATCAGCAAAACGTGGTCGTACTGGGTGCTGGTACCATCGGAAAGTCGGTAAAAGCAATACTTGACGGACTGGGAAGCAATACCCAACTCATGGCTCGCACCGCACCGGAAGCGCAGATCCGCAGTATGGAAGAACTCCTGGCACACTTACCATCCACTGACCTGCTCATCAACACACTCCCCGGAACCGCAACACACTTTGTAAATGGCCCCGTTTTCTCAGCTATGAAAGCAGGCAGTGTGTACGCCAGTGTTGGCAGAGGAAGTACCACCGACGAGCAAGCTTTGATAAAAGTGCTCAATTCAGGACATTTGTCAGGCGCAGTGCTGGACGTTACGGAAGTGGAACCGCTACCCTCTGACAGCCCCTTGTGGGAAATGGGCAACGTAATTCTTACCCAGCATACCGGTGGCGGACACGCAAACGAACACGTTGGGAAGGTAGATCTGTTTCTGAACAACATCTTCGCTATTGAAAACAGGGGAAATATTGCAGATGAAATAACACTCTCCAAAGGTTATTAAAGTACCTTCCTGATCCTCCCTCCCCATTCAACAACATAACAGTCCGAGTACCCGAAACCATACATATTAAATGCAATCCGCAGAATCAAAAACATCCGACAGGATAAAAGAGGCGTACCTGCGCAAATTTGGAACAGATTCCGCGGAACCCCGGGTTTTCCGTTCTCCCGGCCGGATCAATCTTATTGGCGAACATACGGATTATAACAATGGCTTTGTGCTACCCGCAAGTGTCGACAAAGCGGTCTATTTCGCTATTGCACCGCTTGCCGGGGATCTGGTGACTTTGTACGCTGCAGACCTCGGCGAGACTTATTCTTTTTCTCTGAACGACCTGTCCAAACCAGACCAATCCTGGCCACATTACCAGATTGGAATCATTGATCAAATCAAAAAAAGCGGTTTGACCATCGGCGGTTTCCAGGCCGCTTTTGGTGGGGATGTACCAGTAGGTGCCGGTATGTCCTCTTCCGCCGCTTTGGAATGTTGCCTTTTATTTGCTCTAAATGAGTTGAACCATCTGAATCTGGACCGCTTTTCCATCGTGAAGATGGCGCAAAAGGCCGAAAATGAATATGTGGGTGTGCAGTGCGGGATCATGGATCAGTTTGCATCTGCTTTTGGTAAAGACCAAATGGTGATCAGGCTGGATTGCCGATCACTTGAATTTGAATATTTCCCATTTCCAATGAAGGATTATCTGCTTGTGCTTTGCGACACAACAGTGAAACATTCTCTGGAGGATTCGGAGTACAACACACGCCGGCTCGAATGTGAAGCGGGGGTAAAGATTCTCAAAAAATACAATCCCGAAATAAACAGCCTTCGGGACGCATCCATCGCAATAGTAGAATTACATAAAGATGAACTTGGAGATGTAATCTATCGTCGATGCAAGTACATGACCGAAGAGATTCAACGTGTACAACAGGCATGCGATTACCTTAACGAAGGCAACCTGGAATCGTTTGGAAAGAAAATGTACCAAACGCATGATGGTTTGCAATATGAGTACGAGGTGAGCTGTACGGAACTTGACTTTCTGGTGG
The DNA here is from genome assembly GCF_902506755.1 of Dyadobacter sp. 32. Lineage (GTDB taxonomy): Bacteria > Bacteroidota > Bacteroidia > Cytophagales > Spirosomataceae > Dyadobacter. Next base: position 2,927,794 of record NZ_LR735258.1, read on the forward strand.
ATTTAACCCGTGATAATCCAGATGTGGTAGGATCACGCATGATGGGCGGAGGCTTTGGAGGTTGTACGATCAATCTGGTTAGAATTGAGGCGGTAGAAGATTTCGAAGCAACTATGAAAGAAGCATATAAAAAACAATATAGCATTGAGTTGCCATGCTACCGGGTTAAAATAACAAATGGCACCGAAGAGATTTTATAGTTTGTCTAACAATTCCAGAACACCGACACATCATAAAACCAGAATAATGAAAAAAATAAGCATGTTATTCACTGCACTGATAGGTATAGCCCTGACAAGTTGCAACCAAACTCAAAAAGAAGAAAAAAAGATGACCAGTACAATTTCAAAAGAAGAATTTGGAGAACTGCCGGATGGTAAAAAGGCAGATTTGTATACCCTGACCAACGGGAATGGAATGGTGGTAAGAATCTGTAACTATGGGGGGATCATCACCCAATTGACCGCTGCTGATAAAAATGGAAAATGGGAAGATGTAGTTTTGGGATTCGACTCGCTGTCAACGTATCTCAACGGTCATCCATTTTTCGGAGCGCTGGTGGGTCGATATGGAAACAGAATCGCGAGGGGCAAATTTACGCTGGACGGCAAGGAATATTCGCTACCGATCAATAATGGCCCGAATTCACTGCATGGCGGAATCAAAGGGTTTGATAAAAAGCTTTGGAATGCCATCGAGATCAAAAATGATTCCATTGTGGGACTTGAACTTACCTATGAAAGTGCCGACGGTGAAGAAGGATTTCCGGGAAAACTGAATGTAAAAGTCACCTATACCCTTTCCAACGACAACGGTCTTCTGATTGACTATGAAGCTACCACCGACAAATCAACCATCGTGAACCTCACCAATCACTCCTATTTCAACCTTACCGGCATGAAAAAGGATATTTTAGGTCATGAAGTATCGATACTTTCCGACAGCCTCGTTGCCGTGGACGGTACGTTGATTCCCACCGGTAAATTGATGGCCGTAGCTGGCACCCCCTTTGATTTTCGGGAACCAACGCTGGTTGGGAAGAGAATAGATCAAACCGAGAATGAACAAATCAAAAATGGTGGAGGATATGATCACTGCTGGGTGATTAACAGGACGAACAATGATCTGATCCCATTTGCCACGGTAAGAGATCCTGAGAGCGGCAGATTTATGGAAGTGTCTACAACGGAGCCTGCGGTTCAGTTTTATACCGGTAACTTCCTGGATGGCAGCCTAAAAGGCAAAAACGCTACTTATGGCAAACGATTTGGACTGTGCCTTGAAACACAACATTATCCCGACTCACCGAACCAGCCCCAATTCCCTACCACAACATTAAAGCCGGGCGAGACTTACAGGACTTCTACAAAGTATACTTTTTCAGTGAAGTAAGGTTTTCTGGTTAAATTTTCGCACCCTGAATAATCATGATTATTCAGGGTGTTCTTGTATTAATATTGACTAATTTGGATACAAATCATGCCATCCCAAGTACAAAAGGTATTGAATATTTGGGTGTCATTTTCTCTTCCAGGGACTAAACACAAACATCTTTTCTCACTAATCGCAAAAGATAAACCCCAACTTTTACATTTGAGGTTTATCTTTGTGCCATACATCATTAACCATTCGCATGCTTACCAGAACCGTAAAGATTAGCAACGTCACCAATTTATCCGATGCACGCTATTGTGCAGGTATGGGTGTTGAAATGCTTGGTTTTTCCATTGATGAAGATTCGCCCAACTACATATCACCAAAAAAATTTGCAGATATCTGCTCCTGGCTATCTGGGGTGACGCTCGTCGCCGAAACAGCGCAAACAGATCCCGAGATTATCCTGCAAACGCTAAGTCAATATCCGGTACACGCAGTTCAGGTAGAATCTCCCGGCCTGCTCAATTACCTGCATGGTGAATTAGATTTGCTCCTTATTCTGCGCATCAGCGTAGACACGTATGAGGCCGGCGAAATCAGCGCTATCATTGATCGATACGATTCTGATGTCACCCATTTTTTGCTGGAAAGTGATGAGGACACCCAGCTCTCCGACGAATGGATACAAATCATAGGAGCGCTTTCAAAAGAACACTCATTGCTAATAGGTTTTGGCTTGGAAAATGAAAGACCGGTGATCACCCTCACCGAGCTTTTCCCGTCAATAGGAATTGCCCTGCGGGGAAGTGAAGAAATACGGCCAGGATTCAAGGATTTTGGCAGCATGATGGATATTCTTGAAGCATTGGAAGAACAATAAAAGTAGAGACAAAGGGGCCACGAAGGGAACTTGAAGTCACGGGATTCAAAACTAGACGCTACGGATCTCTTTGTTTTTCCGTTAACCCAGAGCCCTTTCGTAAAAAACGCGCCAAAATAACCTTTCAACACGCCCGATAACCGATAATAAGTTTTCGGCTTGGAGTATCTTGCATTACCCACTACCTTTGATTACAAATAAACGCTAAAATGAATCATGGAAAAGAAATTGCACCGTATACCTGAACAGGCCGTATTTGGAGGAGTTGCATCGGGGCTCGCCCAATACTTCAATATTGATGTAGTCATTGTCCGAGTATTATTTGTGGTCATTTTGTTACTTCCAATCCCTCCGGGTTTTGGGATGACCGGTTTCCTGTATATCATTTTATGGGCTGTACTTCCTACAGGCCCGGCCATTCGATCAGGTGAAACCGTTAGCTTTGATTTTATCTCAGGGAATTCCGACCCAGCAAGTGACAAAAAGCGTTCGGAGCAGACGATCATGATACTCGGTGGCGTCTTGATTTTCTTCGGCGCCCTGATGCTGGTGGATGATTTCCCGATCTGGTACCAGATCAAGCAATATTTCTGGCCGATAGCCCTTATGGCTGTGGGAGCATTTTTGATTCTGCGTCAACGAGACAAAAATCATGAAAGTAACACAACCGTGTACCCAACCACGCCCCCTCCCACCGAACCGGCCGGCCCAACGCCAGTTGAACCCGACCCACAACCTTATACGCCATTTACAACCGATACTTCTTCCACTCATTTCCCGGAAGATCCTGGAATGAAAAAACCCGGAGAGGAAGATGACGACCAGATCATAAAGGTCAATTGATTCTCTCAAACAAATTGACCTTTATCAATTAACCATAAAAAATTATAGCCATGAACTTCAGAAACATTTTTTGGGGAGTCGTCCTGATTATTGCAGGTACTCTATTTTTGGTGGAAGAGCTTACCAACTTTGATTTTGGCCGCTATTTCTGGCCCATTATCATGATTGCCTCCGGCGGCTTACTCCTGCTGCGTAACTATGTAAATGCCAACTCATCCAACCATTCAAATATTTAGACTGTTATGAAAAATTCGAGAGGCATATATTGGGGAGGTTTATTGATTATCCTTGGAGTCCTTTGGCTTCTACGCAGCATGGACCTGCTTCATATTCAGTGGAGCCTGATCCTGCCATACTGGCCTGTGCTGCTCATTCTTGCAGGTATTATACTCTTGCTTGGTGCGAAAGAACGTAATGCCTCCGGCGGCCTTGTTGGACTACTGATAACAATGGCGGTTTTGGGCGGAATAGTAAATAAAACCGACCGTGCCATTGACACTGACAACTGGAATTTTGGGTGGAATGATCATGATCGGTGGGATGAGGATGATCATGATGACGAACATCATGAAGACCGTGATGAAGACTATGCAAGAGAACACAGCAACAACCAGGGAACCAAGGCTCTGAACGGCAACTACAAATACGAGATGGAAGATTTCATCGAAAAGGCAAGCTTTAATCTGGAAGGTGGCGCCGGATCTTTTACATTGAAGGGAAATACAGACAAGCTTTTCGAAGCCAAAACACGTAGCAATCTGATTGGCTTCACTTCCAGCACATCGGTGAATAAACTTGACAATTCGGCCACAGTTAATTTAAAAATGGAGGAAGGCGACATCTCCATCAAAAATGGGGAGATAAAAAACGAAGCAAAAATTCAATTGAACCACAAACCCGTTTGGAAAGTGGACCTGGGTATTGGTGCGGGTAAGGGTAACTTTGATTTCAGCGATTATAAAGTAGAAAGTTTAAATGTAAGTACCGGTGTGGCCGATATGGATATCAGGATGGGAGACAAAATGTCCGTAGCGAATCTAAAAATTGAGTCGGGTGTAGCTTCTGTAACCATAGAAATACCTTCTTCTGTTGGCTGCGAAATGCGAATAGACGGGGCGCTGAACGCGAAAAGTCTGGATGGCCTGGATAAAGTGAGCAACAATCTATACCGGTCGGCAGATTTCGAAAAGGCTGAAAAGAAAATATTCATCGATTTCGAAGGCGGATTGACCAGCGTAAACATCAAACGATATTAACTCATCGTCAGCTAAAAATTAAATAGCCGCTCTTGCCAATATGGATCAGGAGCGGCATTTTTGTGATTCAATTTTTCTTTTCTCTATGAATGTATTCAGGATAACACTCATCGTCCTACTCTCCTTCCAAAGATATTCCTCCTTCTCTCAAACAAAAAAAGCCAACCCATTACCAGTGTTGGAACAAAAGATGAAAGATCAGGGATTGGTGGACATACAACGAAATAATCCCGAAATCCTCGTTGATCTTAAATATTCCTCCACAGACAATTTCATAAAAAAAGATGTCTATGGCGACCTCAGCCGAGCCTATCTGCAACCGGAAATGTTGGCAAAATTAATCCGTGCCAGCAAGTACCTGCAGAATTCCTGGCCCGGTTATCAATTACTTGTATATGATGCCGCCCGCCCCAATTCGGCGCAGTACGCTCTTTGGGACGCGCTGGATGAAATGAAGATTCCGAAAAGCAAAAAAACGATGTATGTTGCTGATCCGACCATCGGTTCCAATCATAATTTTGGCTGTGCTGTGGACTTAACAATCGTAGACAAAAACGGGCAACCGCTGGATATGGGCACTCCGTATGATTTTTTTGGACCACTTGCTTACCCGCGTATGGAACAGGAAATGTTGAAAAATGGAAAATTAAGTGAGAAGCAAATCGCGAATAGGAAAATACTGCGGACCGTGATGGTCAAAGCCGGATTCACTGCAAATACCACCGAATGGTGGCATTTTGACGGCATGTCTAAAAAGCAGGCCCGAGCAAAATACGGAATGATCAGATAAAACAGCCCTGTCGACGGATAACTTAGAATGCGCCCCTCCCAATCGTCGGGCATAATTCTTATGGTTTCATAACGAGCGTCAGAACGCAGTTGTTTGGACTTAATAAACAAAAAAACAAATGAAACGATTCGAAAATAAGGTGGCGCTTGTCACAGGAAGCAGCCAGGGAATTGGTGCCGCATGTGCACTGCGACTCGCAAGTGAAGGTGCCGACATTATATTGAATGGACGAAAACTGGACGAACGAGGAGACGGCATCTTGAAGCAGATTACCGATATGGGTCAGCGAGCCACCTTCCTGGAAGCCGATGTGAGCGATTATCACAATGTAGTTAAGCTGGTTAATGACGCCGTAAAAGTCTACGGAAAGCTCGATATCCTGGTTAACAATGCCGGCGTTGAAAAAAATCACAATTTCTGGGAGGTGACCGAAGAAGATTACGACTTCGTCATGGACACCAACCTGAAAGGTGTTTTCTTTGGGATTCAGGCCTATGTAAAATACTGCATCGCCGAAAAGCGTACAGGTGTAGTGGTAAACATGAGCTCTGTGCACGAAGAAATAGTTTTCCCACATTTTTCCCCTTACTGCGCCAGCAAGGGTGCTCTCAAAATGCTTACAAGAAACCTTGCTACCGAGCTGGCGCCGCTCAATATCCGGATCAATAACGTGGCCCCAGGTGCCATTGCCACGCCAATCAATAAAAGCTTACTTGAAAATAAGGAACAGCTCGAAAGCGTATTGAAAAATATACCCATGAAAAAGCTGGGCAAACCCGAGGATGTAGCTGCGGTGGTATCTTTTCTGGCCAGTGAAGACGCGGCCTATGTTACAGGTTCCACCTATTTTGTCGACGGAGGGCTAACCTACCATTACGAGGAGCAATAGATAAGCCCCGGCATGTAAATGATACATGTAGCTGTCTCCTAATAAAACTTCGCAGAATAATCTTTGCCCCTCCTTTCCCGGAGGCCTGTACTGTGAGGCCCTAAGTGAGGTTCAATTTCAATGCGCATAGTTTTGTCGGGAGACAGCTTTATTCAATGTCTTTTAAGAATCTGTTTGCTACTTTTTTGCAGCCAGACTTATGATCTCCTCCTTGCTTCCCTTCCAGAAGGCAATTTTTTTCCGGTTCCAGGTGTAGGTTGTTGCCACTGAGTCACCCCAGCTGATAATGGCAGGATACGAATACTCATCGTCTTTGCCGCCTTTATCCAGATCGAATTTATCCGGCCAGGTTTTACCGTTATCGTATGACAGGGCTAGGCACAGCGGTGACCGCGAACCCCAGTTTTTACCATCCGGATTGTAGGTTAATGCCAGCGTACCATCAGTAAGCTTCGTTACATCTATCCCGCTGTTGGGGTTGGGCATATCCGTTTTTTTGATTGGAGACCATGTTTTCCCATTGTCGTAGGAATCACTCCTGCCTATTACCCCTCCCGTGGTACGCACCAGCATATGCACATTGCCAGGCTTGGACTCCCACAGGGTCGGCTGAATGGCACCTTTCCCTTTGATCTCCATGGTGTCGATTTTAAAGTACGGACTTGCAGTCCATGTTTTGCCTTTGTCCTCACTTCTGTCTACGAATACTTCCCAGTTCTTTACCTCATTGGAAGCTCCTGCAAGCCAGGTCCCGTCTGAAAGCTCAATCAATTTATCCTTCACCGGACCGCGCCCTCCTTTATCTCCTTTGACAAGCTCGTAAGCATCAGACCAGGTCTCTCCGCCATCGGCTGACGTTTTCACCCATGTTTCCCATGGGGCTATTTCCTTTCCTACTTTAAAATATAGAATCACTTTCCCGTCTGACGTCTTTTGCAGGACAGGGTTCCAATGGGCGTCTTCACGTATTTTGGCTACTTCCTTGGGTGCAGTCCATTTTCCGGGCACACCTTTGGACATCCATATTCCCACATCAGGGTTTTTCTCCTCAGTCCCTCCAAACCAGGCCACCAGAAACTGCCCGTCGTCCAGGCGAACCAGGGTGGATGCATGGCATTGTGCAAAAGGCCTTTCATCTCCGAAAACATAGTCTTTCACGACAGATACAGAATCCGTTGACGTTTGATCGGACGACTCCGTCTTTTTGGTATCGCAGGACATGATGGCAAAAGCCGCGCCTATCAGATAAACAGCAGATAAGTTTTTTTTAAGTACCATAAAGGAATTTGATAATGTTATTTGGTATCCATTTATTCTAAGAGACCGATATATTCTCTTCACCGTGATACAATGGTTTCGTTGGTTCGGGCCACTTACAAAAGTTGTTTTTTCAATTCCTCCATAACCATGGTCGGAGCACGCTCCTCGTAAAGCACCTGATACACAGCCGTAGTAATGGGAATATGCACATGATACTGCGTATTCATCTGCATGATGCTCTTCGTGGCATAGTATCCCTCCGCGATCATTTTCATTTCCAGTTGAGCGGCTTTTACACTGTACCCTCTGCCAATCATATTCCCAAAAAGACGGTTTCTGCTAAATTGTGAATAGGCGGTAACCAGGAGATCTCCAAGATAGGCGGAAGCGCTTATCTGGCGTTCTCTGGGGTCCAGTGCTGTCACAAACCGACCTATTTCCAGCATGGCGTTGGAAACCAGCACGGCCTGAAAGTTATCTCCATACCCCAGTCCGTGGGTAATTCCACATGCCAGCGCCACGATATTCTTCATGACAGCCGCGTATTCCACACCATACAGGTCATCGAGCGCGTTGGCCATTACGTAGCGACAGGTCATCAGTTTGGCAAAGTCCTCAGCGGTCGGAAGTGCTGTTGAGGCGATTGTCAGATAAGATTGCTTTTCCAATGCCACCTCTTCCGCATGGCAGGGACCTGCAATCACGCAGGTATCCCTGAGGTCAATACTAAACCTCCCGGCAATCCAATCGGTAATCAGCATATTCTCGTCAGGGATCATACCTTTAATTGCTGAGACCACCTTCTTGCCCTGAAAATGTTTCTCAGACAGTCCAGCCAGCGCATCCTGTACAAAGGCCGCAGGAACCGCCAGGATTACGTAGTCGGCACCCTTTATTGCATCTGCTGTTTTTTCAAAAACTTTAATTTTTTTGGGCGACAGGTTCACATCGCTCAGATAACTGGGATTGTGGTGAAATCTACGGATGTGGTTGATGTCCTCCTGGTTGCGTAGCCACCAGCGAACCTGTACATGGGACTGTTCGCTCAAAATTTTTATCAGAGCAGTTGCCCAGCTTCCGCCGCCTATTACTGCAATTTTTGTATTGTTTAAAAAACTCATAATTGTTGGTTTGAAACTTCGGGTTAAAGGGAACGGGTCAACGGTTAACGGAAAGCCCGTAACGCTTCTTCTCCATTCCGAACCCTATCGTTTTGAATCCCCATCTTCCGAATCAATCTTGTGGCTCATATGCCTAAGTTATAATTAATTTTACCAGAACTAAAAATTCAGAAAAGCTTTTAAAAACCATTTTGTATAGCTCATTCATAATTCCGGCGATGGAGACCGTAAAATTACACAAAACCTTTGGGCTGCGTTGGGTGGAAAGATGGGGGGTGCTATGGCGTGAAAAGTTTAACATCATACGACGTGGCCCTTCATTGAGGAGCTCGTAGTGTCAGCAATTAAACGCACCCGTATGCATATAACCCACTGATTTACAAATGAAAATTGTATTCCGTTTTAAGTTTAAATAAAAATTCCTTGCAGCAAGGCCGCAAGGAATTTCTTTTTTTAACCTAAACTAAATCGAACTTATTACGTGTTAACAACGTACCGATCGCTCATTTAATTTGATTTTTTGTCTTCTTTTTTCGCTTCTTCTTTCTTTTTCTCAACAAGATCTCCAACCTTTAGATTTTTAGAAACCGCAAGGTAAGGACCAGCGATAATTTCCTCTCCATCCTGTAATCCGGAGAGAATTTCGATATTCTCAAAATCACTTATCCCTGTTTTCACCTCCTTCATTTCAGCCTTTCCATTCACATTCACGAAGACCACCTCTTTTATAACTTCTTCTTTTTTTGACTTTTTCTGCGCATCTTCTCCGTTAGTCTCACTTTGATTCCCGTCCTTTTTATCTCCGGCAGCCGGCTGATTACTCCTCGTAGTTACAGCCGCAATAGGCACCGACACCACACTATTCTTACGCTCAGTGATGATCTCCACCGAAGCAGTCATTCCTGGTTTAAAAGGATACGATTTCTTATTGCGACTTTTCATCAGGTCATCAAAAGATTCATTCAGTATCTTGACCTTTACCTGAAATTCGGTAACAGCATCAGCAGAAATACTGCTGGATGTACTGGTTGAAGATGCCAGTCCGGCCGCCGTATTGGCAATTTCTTTCACGATACCTTTAAATTTACGTCCCGAGGCACTGTATGCATCCACGTCAATCTCGGCTGTGTCGCCCAACATGACACGCACAATATCATTTTCATTCACATTTACCCGTACCTCCATGTTGCTCAGGTTGGCAATTCGCATCATTTCCGTACCGGCCATTTGGGATGTTCCTACTACGCGCTCACCCGCCTCCACGTTCAACAAAGAAATGATGCCACTCACTGGTGCAAAAATTGTTGTTTTACGAAGATTTTCTGCGGCATCTCTCATGCCTGCCTCGGCACTCTTGATGTTGAAAAGGGCCGCAGATACATTCGCTTTTGATGACGCCAGATCCTGAAGAGCCACTTCATAATTAGACTGGAACTGTTCGTAGTCAGAAGCAGAAATTACTTTATCGTTATAAAGCTTCTTATTCCTCTCATAAATGGCCTTTGTCTGCAGCAGGCGGGCCTCAGCCTGCGAAACCATCGCTTTGGTTTGCTCATAACTGGCTTTACTGGAATTCACGGCAGCAGCGGCTCGGGCCATTAAGGATTCATAGTTGTCAGGTCGGATTTTCAAAAGTAACTGCCCTTTTACCACCGAATCCCCTTCGGCTACATTCAGACTGATGATCTCTCCGGATACGTCGGGGCTAAGCTTTACCTCCACCTCCGGCTGTACACGACCCGACGCGCTCACACGTTCCACGATATCGGTCCTTTTCACTTTCGCGAATTCCACTTCTACGGGCTTCACCTTTCCTATCCATCCAGCCTGTTTAGCACCGAAAAGGCCGCCAGCGAGCAGGATTACCACTCCGCCAACAATCCACCATAATTTACCTGAAGATTTACGCGCCATTTTTTGATTGATTTATTTGATCGTTGCGGGAGTAATTTCTAAATCTTAACACTTACCTAAAACGCATGTCCTTGTGAAAGACCTTTCTGATTTTAGAATCAAAAATCAGACAATGGTTTATTCATGTAGAAATCCAGAATTTTGGTACGGAATACATAGTCGTACTTGGACTGAACAAGATTCCCATTTGCCCTGTCCAGATTGGCTTTGGCGATGTTGTACTCGGTGGAGTTAATCGCACCCACGTCAAACCGCACCTGGGCTACCCGGAAAGCCTCTGTAAGCGCCCTCACCTGATTGGCAGTAGCAGAATAGCGCTTAGCCGAATTGGTCATGTCTATATAAGCCTGTTCTACATTTTTCCGAATTGTGAGTTGTACCTGCTGCGCCTGATACTCGATACCTTTCTGCTGAACTTTCGCGTTGGCAACATTGTACTTTACCTGGAAATTTGAGAATATGGGAATACGAAGACTAAAATTAAGGTACGAGTTACGGTTACCATCCAGCTGATTAAAATAACCAAAGTCCTGAATACTTCCATTGGGCGTGGTAACCCGCTGAATGATCGGCAAGGTAACACCGCCATAGGTGACATAACTGGTAGTAGACGGTACATCGATGGTAGTGCTACCGGTGCCATCTGAAATAAAGCGTTGCTTGGGAGCTGCGGACGAAAAAGCCGTACTAATTCCTGCACCAAGTGATAATGAGGGCATCCCTGCTCCGCGGGCAATCTCCACGGCCTTTCTGGCTGACTCAATCCTGAGGTTAGCCGCTTTCATTTGCGGAAGATTTCCGACTGCAATGTCGAATATTTCCTGTATTGTGGCTTCATAAGCTTGTAAAGTCGGGTCCGAAACCGGCACTTTGACCACATTTATTGGCTCACTTCCAGGCATATTCATCAATTGCTTCAGGTTAAGCTTTGATGTTTCAAGGTTATTCTGATTGTTCACCAGGGTGAGTTCATCATTGGCAAGCTGCGCCTTAAGATCAAGCAAATTGCTCTCTGCAAGCGTACCGGCTTCAACCAGTTTCTGCGTACGTTCCACCTGTAGCACCGAGGCATCCACCTGGCGCCTGGCTACCTCTATCAATTCTTCATTGCTGATGATCTGGAGATAGGACAACGCTACATTGAGCATAATATCATTACGAGCAGCCTCCAGATCTTTCTGACTGACCCTGGCATTGATATCATTCCGTATCACAGAATTTCTCAATTGAAATCCGTTGAAGAGAACCACGGAAGAGCCCAGCTGAAAGTTATTGGAATTTACATTCTGCTGTACATACACGTTGGTATAGGGATCAATGTTACGACCGGAACTAAATCCCTGACCTGCACTGAAGCCAAGACTTGGCCAACGCTGCCAGCGCGACTGGGCAGCCAAATTTCCATCGGTCTGCACTTGTAATTCGGATATCTTCACCTGGGGATTCGTTTCCAGAGCGATCCTGATACAGTCCTCCAGCGAGTATGTATTGGGCGGTTGCTGAACCTTGGTTTGCCCAAAAACAGGTTGAAAAGTGGCAAATGCGGCAACCAAAAATGCAGATTTCAGTAACGAATGAAACATAAGCTTTAGCAAGTTAGATGATCAATATTAATGCATGTAACAAAAAACAACCATCCATTTAGTACGGACGGTTGCTGAACGGGTTTCAAAGGTGATTTTTGTAAAGTTACCAGTCAATGAAAAAACAGGTATCCCAGCCATATCCCGGCAAGTACACCGATAAAGTCTGCAATAAGACCTGCTACAATCGCATAGCGTGTATTTTTGATCCCTACTGAACCAAAATACAAGGCAACAATATAAAGTGTGGTGTCTGCCGAACCCTGGAAGATACACACCAGACGTCCTACAAAAGAATCAGGGCCAAACTCTTTCATTGTATCGATCATCAATGCACGGGCTCCACTGCCACTCAGCGGTTTCATCAGGGCCACGGGCAAAGCATCCGTAAAATCGGTATTCACCCCCGAAAATGCGATGATGGTTTTAAGCCCGTCGATCAAATAATCCATGGCGCCACAATTACGAAAGGCGCTGATCGCCACCAGCAATCCTACCAGATAGGGAATGACCGTCACAGCTGTGGTAAACCCAGCCTTAGCACCCTCAATAAAGGATTCGAAGACATTCACTTTTTTATAAAGCCCCCAAAAAAGGAAGCCGGCAACCACAGAAAGTAGAATGGAATTACCTGTAACAATAGAAATTGTTTCGATCTGCTCCTTGGGTAGCGCTGAAAGATACCACAGCATGAGCCCAATTACCGCGGTAACGCTGCCCAACCCAAGCATGACCGTTCTGTTGAAAAGGTTGATCTTCTGCCAGGCGGCGGTTATCAACATACTCACCACAGTAGTAACGTAGGTTCCGACAACACATGGAATAAATATATCCGACGGGCTTGCGGCTCCCAGTATGGCCCGCTGGGCTATAATCGTAAGCGGAATGATCTGCAGACCTGAGGTATGCAGGACAAGAAACATGATCTGTGCATTGGAGGCTGTATCCTTGTCCGGGTTTAGTTCCTGAAGACTTTGCATGGCTTTGAGCCCGAAGGGCGTCGCCGCATTATCCAGTCCAAGCATATTGGCCGAAAAATTCATAATCATCTGACCATTCGCCGGATGATCTTTGGGCACTTCTGGAAATAGCTTATTAAAAAAGGGACCTATCAATCGGGCCAGTCCGTTGATAATACCCGCCTTTTCCCCCACATTCAATATACCCAGAAAGAAAGTCATCACGCCGGTGAGCGGTAACGCAATGTCCATCACAGCCACCTTGGACATGTCCAGCATGCCCTCCACGATGGTCTTGAAAGTAAGTACATCGCCGGTCAAAAGAAATTTGAGCACCGCAATGACAAAGGCGATCACGAAAAAACCTACAAAAATATAATTGAGAGCCATAGATGGTTAAAGAACGTTGTCCTGAGCGCCGCCGCCCTTTAATATTTTGCTGGTTGCCCTGTTTTCGGAAGTGACTTTTGAATGAATTTTCTAAGATCTTCATTACTTGTGGCGATATCCGGTTTGCGAAGGTACATCATATGTCCACTTCTGTAACCCGCCCAATCCATCCGATCCTTCAGCTTGCCACCGGCGTCCATTTGCCATAAATTGTATTTGGCATTAAAATAGTCGCAGGCGCCGTCATAATAACCGGATTGTACCAATATATGCAAATAGGGATTGGACAGCATGGCATCCCGAAGGTTGTTACCAGTTTTGTTTCCGGTTCGGTCCCAGGGATGAACCGGGCCAAACATGTAGTACCGAAGATCTGTTTTGTATTTCAATTCCTCCCGAAGATAAATATTAATGGCGGGCGTAAAGGAGTGCAGCCAGGAAGTTAGCTCCGCGTTGTAGTCGGGCCCTTCTCCAGCACTCTTGTTGTCGATACCCCGATAGCGGGAATCCAGGCGCCCCACCGTGAAGCCCTTTTCCCTCAGGAGCTCTTTCCAGAAAAAATTTGCCGGGATATCCAGATTTTGCTCACTAATTGATTTCTCAGACAGACCTGAATAACGGGAAACCTTGGATACAATCGCCTTCCTGCGTTCCTCGCCCAAAGTTCCGCCCATCGCCACCGCAGGGAGATATTCCTCAATCGTAAACTTTTCAATCTCGGGCAGGATATCTGTCAGGTCCCGTTGTTGTAAATCCATCGCCAGAGCCTTGTGGTACCAGGCCGTTGCGGCAAAGTATGGCAACTTCAATGCCGCCGCCACAGGCCCGCTTCTTTCGATGCCCAGATCCGTAGGTGAAACCAGCACTACGCCATTCAGGTAAATCCAGTGGCTATTCTGCAGTTCAAGGGCTAAACCTGAGACCCGCGCCGTGCCGTAACTTTCACCGATCAGGTACTTCGGTGAAGCCCATCGGTTATACCTGCTCAAAAATGTATTGATCCAATCTGCCAGATATTTTATATCGGCATTGACTCCGTAAAATAATTTCCCGGGAACATCCTTATTCGCCGGACGGGAAAATCCGGTGTTGACCGGATCTATGTAAACGATATCGGCAACGTCCAGGATCGAGTGCGGATTATCCTTCATGCCGTAAGGCTGAACAGGATAGCCTTCGTCATCGACATTGAGTATACGAGGACCAGTATAACCGATCATCATCCACACCGATGCAGTACCCGGCCCCCCGTTGAACGAAAACACCAAGGGACGGGTGGCTTGATTGGAGATATCAGTCCGTTCGAAATAATTGAAAAACACGCCGGCAATTTCCTGCCCCTCTTCATTCCAAACTGGCAAACTACCCACCGTTACTCTGTAGGGGACCTTTTGCCCCTTAATCACCGCATTCGCGATTGTAACAATTTGTTTGTCATTCTGTAAGGTCCGGGACTGTGATGCTTTTTCCTCTTTTTTTATTTCAGAAGCCTTTTCAGCCTTTGACTTATCCTTATCCTGCGCCCATGCCGGACAGCAAAAAAGAAGGGTCGTCATGATTAACAGTAAAACTTTGCGCATAAAATGGATGTTCACCTAAACTTTTATCAGAAATCTAAAATAGGATAAATTGCGCAAACTTAATTCAATGTATTTGAAGTAAAATATTTGTTGGCGATAACAGTCTTTAACTTTCGCACAATATATCAATGCACAATGCCGTCACATTTCATGGGTTTTGGTATTTTTGAAAAATTGAGTTCGATTCATCCTTATCCTTTTATGAAATATTTAATTCTGCTGACTCTTGTTTCATTGTTTTCCTGTGACCAAAAAAAAACCACCAGAATCTCGGATGTTAACGTCAACGATACGATACCGACCCTGCGTACGAAGGTTAAAACGGAGTCGGTAGCCAGTTACAGTGAAAAAACCAAGGACACTTTGAATAACTGGCGCTTTGCCGTTCATCTCTACGAGACGCGTGAGACGTTTAAGTTTCTCATGAAAATTCAGTATGAAACACTTAATGAATCGGATACGGTTGTGATTCCTAATTTTGGCATCACACCTAATGTAGAAATTCAAAAAGGGCAGGCTCCCCTTTCTTGTATTGTGGGCTTCAAAGGCAGGGATGGGGAATTCAAACCGTACAAAGAAGTTTCGTTTAAAAAGAATCAGCTGCGAGTAAAAACAATACAACATTACGCGAGGACGCGGATCCGGAAAAAATGACAGGTAGCAACATCCCGTTGCACACACCTATTCACAAAGCGAAAAGCAGCACCACGTCGGCGCTGCTTTTTGCTTTATATGCTTAAATTATGCTTTAAAAATTTCATCCATTTTCTCTCGGATTGTAAGAAGCCGCGTTCGATCGCCACCCTTCACCTCGGCAGATGCCCATCCCGAATAACCGATTTTTTTGAGTGCCTTATTGACCTCCGGCCAGTTGCAATCGCCATCAAAAAACTCCACATCAAAGCCTTTCCAAAGGCCCAGATCATTTTGTTTTTTGAAACTGAATTCTTTCAAATCAAGCTTCAGGATTCTCTTATCAAGCGCTTCTATCCATGATGCAGGCCAACTGTAACGGAGCACATTACCCACGTCGAAGTACCAACCCACCATCGGATGCTTAAAATCGTCGACGTAACGCGCCGCTTCGAGGGGACTCAGCAAAAATTGATTCCATACGTTTTCAAAGGCTATTTTAACACCCGTTTTTTCAGCGACCGGAAGCAACTTCCGGATTTCGGCCTGAGAGCGTTCGTAGGCCTCCGCATAACTTACGCTGGCATTTACCACGCCGGGAACTACCAAAACGGTAGTACCACCATATTCTTTGGTATCCCACAATGCCTTCTCAATGGATTTAGTACACTCTTCCCTTTTCTTAGGGTCGGGGTCGGATAATGGCAACTTCCAGTGCATGCTGTTAACGGTTCCCGGGAGCAGCAGCCCCGTTTTATCCCTGGCGGCAAGCACTTCTTTCATGTCCAGCTTATCCGGCGAATCCAGCTCCACGCCATCATAACCCAGGTCTTTAAGTAGCTTAAACTTATCCATCACCGACAGCTCCTCCTTCACCATACCCCATTTCAGGCTCTTTTTAACCATCGGCTGGGCCGCTGCCTTATTCTGGTCCGCAACTGGTTTTATATAAATACCGGCTGGTGAAGCCATGACAGACGACGTAACGCCGGCTCCAACCACAGTTGCCGTGGTCGCCAACGCACTATTTTTAAGAAAATCTCTTCTTTGCATATATTTTGGAAATAACCATGTGGAAGAAAAGCACCTTTATTCAAAGACAGATGACACGGCATGCCATGTTGAAAAATGCATCATACTCAATGGCAAATCAACACTTCTCAACATGGGCGCCGATGTCAACGCTCAAAAGGTTCTTTATGAAAATGAGGTAATACCAGGACGTGCCACTTCAACAACCGGTGGCTTCATATCGAAGCTGTATGTGTCCGGACCTAGTTTTTCTGTTGAATTCATTGCTTCGTCCCAGGTTACCCTTTTTCCGGTATAGGCTGCCATTCTTCCCATAATCGCGAGAAGTGTGCTGTGAGCCATAAATTCGCCATCATTGATAAGCTTTCCACTTCTTATTGAAGCGAACAATTCGTTGTGCTCTGTCTGATACATATCGTTTTGAGCGCCTGTGTATTTCCATGGGTTTTGCCCGAAAATTTCATGCACATTACGCGCACAGTTTACCATAGCTCTTCCTTTGGTACCGATGGTCTCTACCAGATAGCTATTTTCACAGTTTGCCTGCTGCCGTGAATGATGGAAGCCTTTTGCTCCGTTTTCATATTCGTACGTAACCGCGAAATGGTCAAAAATATTACCAAAAAGCGAGTCGGTTCTTACCTGTCGCCCGCCAGTTCCGGTGGCAGAAAGTGGCAGTTTGCCACCCATGGCCCATGACATCATGTCAATGCTGTGTACCGCCTGCTCTACAATGTGATCACCAGCCAGCCAGGTGTAGTAAGTCCAGTTACGCAACACGTATTCGGCATCGGACCATCCGGCCACACGCGGAAATGACCAAAGGGTACCCGTATCATAGGTATTATAAACAGCAGATATATCACCCACTGCACCATCCAAAATCTTACCGAAACTGGCCCTTTTGGGTTCATGATATCTCCAGCAAAAACCAGACATCAGAGACAAATTTTTCTGTTTGGCCAGCTTGGCTGCATCCAATACTTTACGTACGCCGGGTGCATCTACGGCTACCGGCTTTTCGCAGAATACGTGTTTCCCTGCATTGATGGCCGCGGTCAAATGCTCGGGGCGGAAGTGTGGCGGAGTAGCCAATAGCACCACATCAACACCAGAATCCAACACCTTTTTGAAAGCATCAAAACCAACAAATCTATGGCCCTCATCAACCTGTACTTTAGCTCCATGAACTTTCGTAAGATTGGCGAGCGAAGAGTCCAGTTTATCTTTAAAGATATCGCCCATTGCATGTAGCACTACATTGGGATCGGCTTTCAAAGCCTGATTGGCCGCACCAGATCCTCTTCCACCGCAACCGATCAGCCCCACTTTGAGCGTTTCGGCATTTACTCCGGCAAACGCCTTGTTGGGATTTATAATTGTTATTGCGGGTATCGCACTGCCGGCCAGCGCCACGCCCGCCATTTTCAAAACATCTCTTCGAGAAGCATTCATTTTTACCAGGGATTAGGTTATAGGATTATAGAATTTACATAAATTCCCCGTGGATTACCACCACACTCCGGAAATTAAGCAAAGGTTTAAAGTTAAATAAATCTGTCTGTTTTTCTGCTACAAATTAAGAAAATTCCTCCGATCCCGCATGAGTCAACGACAAATTACTACTTACCCGTAAACGAAAACATTCAATTTTTATGGTCAATCTTTGCTATTTTTGGCTGTAACTGCATTTTTAAAATGTAAATCGGAATCATGTCCCACTCCCATATCCAGGATAATCTTTTACTAATCCTTTCCCTTCTTTCTGCAGTATTAATGCTTACGATGGTGAGTAAAAAGCTTGGGGTTGCCTATCCCATCTTTCTGGTGATTGCTGGTTTGCTTATCAGTTTTATTCCAGGAATACCTCACATTACCCTTGAGCCTGACTGGGTGTTCCTCGTGTTCCTTCCTCCCCTGTTATATTCAGCAGCATGGAATACATCCTGGAAGGATTTCTTTTCTTACAGGCGCTCTATCGGTATGCTTGCGTTGGGTCTGGTCATATTTACATCGCTGACCATTGCATACCTTTCCAATGCCATGATTCCGAATTTCTCCCTGGCTCTGGGTTTCTTGTTGGGTGGCATCATCTCTCCGCCGGACGCCATAGCAGCCACGTCCGTGCTACAAGGTTTAAAGGTTCCTAAACGTGTGGTAACAATCCTGGAGGGCGAAAGTCTGGTCAATGACGCCAGTTCACTGATCGTATTCCGGGTTGCCCTGGCCACCACACTTACCGGTAACTTTGTTTTCTGGAAAGCAGGTCTTGATTTTCTGCTGGTGGCTACCATGGGTGTTCTGGTTGGTCTGGTGATCGCCTATCTATTCTACTTCGTACACCGGAGGTTCCCCACCACACCCAGCATAGACACGGCGCTTTCTTTCATTGCTCCCTTCCTGATGTACATTACTGCGGAGCATTTTCATTTCTCCGGCGTGTTGGCAACCGTTAGTGGCGGATTGTTTTTAAGTTACCGGTCACACGAAACATTTGGATACAACTCACGTATGCAGGTTACCTACACCTGGGATACGGTTACCTTTCTGCTGAACGGTATCGTCTTTATTTTAATCGGCTTACAACTTCCTGCAACAATCAGCGGACTGGGGCAATATTCCATTGGTGATGCAATTTCTTATGCCGTGGTGATCAGCCTGGTTACCATTCTGATACGTATTATATGGGTATTCCCCAGCACCTACCTTCCAAGGATCATGAGTAAGCGTATACGTGAAACAGAGTCCAGGCCCACCTGGCAGAACGTCTTTATCGTCGCATGGAGTGGAATGCGTGGGGTGGTCTCCCTGGCGTCGGGGCTTGCAGTGCCGCTGGCGCTTACAGATGGCACCGCTTTCCCGCAACGCAACCTTATCCTTTTCATCACATTTATTGTGATCCTTTTCACGCTCGTATTGCAGGGCCTTAGCTTGCCAGCCATGATTAAGTGGTTAAAAATCAAGGATGACGGAGAAAACAGGGAAGAGCAGGAGGCGGCAGTTCGCTTAAGGCTGGCCACGGTAAGTCTGGATCACATGCAAGCCTCATACCCCGAGGAAGTGGGAGCCATTGACGCATTTAACAGACTGAGAGACCGATACGAAAGAATGATCGAAAATGCCAATAACAAGCTGCTTAAAGCCGAAAACGAAACCGCAAAGCCCGATTTTCTTCCTAAGTACCGAAATATGCTCGTAGAAATTGTTTCCGTAAAAAGACAGGAACTGCAAAAATTAAAACGAGAACAAATCTACTCCGACGAAATCCTCAAAGCCCGGGAATGGGAGCTGGACCTGGAGGAGGCCCGATTACGGGATTCTGGATGAGGGAAGGTTAAAGAACCCAGAAGATTTTGTATTTTGATCAAGTCTCGCTTCATGGCAACCTAGGCTGCCATGAACAAAGGAAGACTGTTAATATGAAATGCAATGGGTTAATCCCACTGCACTTCAACCGCGTAATCTTTGAGGTCGACGGTCGTAAAATGCTCCCCATTCTGACGCTTGATGGTGATCTTTCCGTTCTGTACTTTGGCAACCTGTTGAGAAAGAACGTCCTTTTTATTCTTTTTTCTATAAATCGCTACCAAGCCATCCTCTGTGGTAACATTCAGCTCATAACTACGTCCTTTCGCCAGAACCATTTTTGAATAGCTTGGCAGGTACGGCGCCTTTGCCAGCGCCAAAGCTCTCGAAGCTAAAGGCACACCATACCCTACAAAGTTGTTCCCGTAAGGATACAAATGGGCTGACCGTTCGATGAGTTCGATAAGTTCTTTATTTGTCAGCTTAGGATTTGCCTGCATAAGACAAGCTGCGAAACCTGTTATCACCGGTGCGGAAAGTGAAGTACCATACAATGAAAAACAAGAGACGTTGGGTTTGATGTAAGGTAAAAACTCAGGCCCCGTACTGCTATAACCTATTCTGTTCCAAAGCTTATTGTTGGTTGCGCCAATGGCAAGTACCCCCTTGGCATCAGCTGGTGCTGATAGTATTCCCCATGCCTTATCATCCCCTTCATTACCAGCCGAAACCACCAGCATGATCCCCTTTTTGTCGGAAGCGATCTGCGCAGCGCGGGTAATGGCACTCGTTTTACCATCCATTTGTGAAGGGATATAATTCTCCTTTGGATCCGAAAAACCTTTGGCGTAACCAAGAGAAGTATTGATCAGCCGCACCCCAAGGCTGTCCATCCATTCCATAGCGGCAATCCAGTTATCCTCCTCTCCCCGGTACTCACGAAGAGAATAGTCGGTGCGGGCTAGATAAAACTTCGAATTTAAAGCAGTACCATATTGAATCTGATCCTGATCATCTATACCAGAAATAGCGGCCAGAACTTCCGTGCCATGCATATCGGAAAAGGACTCAGCTGTGCTGTACAAAAGCTCACCGGGGCGGTCAGGCTTCACATAATCCCTGATACCCAGAATACGGTTATTGGAAAAAAGGTGCTTAAGTGACAACGAAGAATCAGCGCCGTAAAATCCGGCATCAATTACTCCAATGGTGACATCTTTGCCTGAAATACCCGCCTTAGCAAATGAGCCAGCCTGCACCTGAGACATGACGGGAGCCATTTGTGAACGTTCAACGGGTTTGGTCTGAGCAATGTAAAAACCCGAATTCATGGGTATCACCTCCTTGACAAAGTCCAGCTGACGCAACTCCATCGCCTGCGCACTGGAAATTACAGCAGAAACCGCATTCAGCCATCTGGATTGTTTTACCACGGCAACGGAACGATCCGACAATTGCTTCAGATAATCAGCTTTTACCGGCAAATCCGTGTCATCGGAGACATCAATACCCAGGTTTCTACGGTTTTCTATGGTTGCTTTCGAAATGGCAGGGAAATCAGAGACGTTTTTATCTTTCAGATATATCCAGTACTTCGATTGTGCAGAAACAAACAGAGGACCTAATAAAAACGACAGCAGGAAAATTTTCTTCATGAACTATTTAAATTAGTTTAGGCGGACAAATGACACGTTGAGTTGAATTTTGAAAGTTTCGCCAAAAGTCCAAATATAATGGAACGTGGCTTAAGAACATCCAACATACAGTTCATTTAACATCTAAAACGTAAATTTGCGTAATTAATTACCAGTCAAAAAATAAAAAAATGCGATACCCCGCCATTGATAAATCCCTTTTTATAGAAAACCGCTCCCGTTTGGCGACATTATTGAAACCCCATTCGCTCGTCATACTCCAATCCAATGATATCATGCCAACCAATGCGGATGGCTCCATGGGATTTCGTCAAAGTACAGATCTGTTTTACCTCACAGGGGTAGATCAGGAAGAGACAATATTGGTGATCTGCCCAAACCATCCCGATGAGAAGTTCAGAGAAGTACTGTTCCTGAGGGAGACCAATGAACTGATCGCCGTTTGGGAAGGTGAAAAACTGACCAGGGAACAGGGCCGGGAGACATCAGGTATCCAAACCGTTTACTGGACGCACCAATTCGAAAACATTTTCAGGAACATTGTTTTTGAAGCGGAAAGCGTCTACCTCAATACCAATGAACATACCCGAAACGATTCTCCGGTGCAAACCCGCGATGCCAGGTATGTGATTGAATTCAAAGAACGGTATCCACTGCATTCCCTATGCAGACTGGCACCGCTCATGCATCAGCTGCGCGCTGTGAAGCACCCCATCGAAATAGCTTTGATGCAAAAGGCCTGCGATATCACGCGGCTCGGCTTCGAGAGGCTTTTAAAGTTTGTCAAACCAGGCATCCAGGAGTATGAGATTGAGGCCGAATTGCTTCATGAGTTTATCCGAAATCGCTCAAAAGGATTCGCATATCAACCTATAATCGCATCAGGCGCCAACGCATGCGTGCTCCATTATATTCAAAACAGCCGGACCTGTAATGATGGCGATGTACTTTTGCTGGACGTGGCGGCAGAATTTGCCAACTATGGTTCGGACCTGACCCGGTCCATTCCGGTAAACGGCAGATTCACAAAGCGCCAGCGCGATGTGTATGATGCGGTGCTGCGCGTTTTTTATGCTGCCAAAAACATGCTTGTGACGGGCAATCTCTGGGATGAATATCATGTGGAAGTGGGTAAAGTGATGGAGAGTGAACTCATAGGTCTGGGCCTGATTACCAAAGACGACATAGCCAAACAGGATCCCGATTGGCCAGCCTATAAAAAATACTTCCCGCATGGTACATCCCATTTCCTTGGGCTGGACATTCATGACCTTGGAAACAAATACCGTCGGTTTGAGCCGGGAAATGTATTCACCTGCGAGCCGGGAATTTACATTAGGGAAGAGGGGTTAGGTATTCGGTTAGAGAACAACATACTCATCACAGCCGATGGCAATATTGATCTCATGGCTAACATTCCGATAGAGGCGGAAGAAATTGAGTATCTGATGAATAGATAAAACTGAATTTGCAGTGAAGTCTTAAACAATCGCCTCGTGACAAGCGTTTTATAGAACCATTCAATTTCGTAGATTTGGATAAAATCAACAAACCAAATGAAAACATGGACAGTATTAAGGAGGCAAGGAGGTACATGGAAAATGCTAAAGAGATTCTTCGCGAGAAAGCCGTTAAAGAAGATGGCTATTATCAGGATTCAAAGTATGTAAAAGTCGCCGGACATACCGCATATGCTGGAGTTCTGGTGGCGCTGGACGATTTCCTGGGTAAGAAAAATAAAGGAAGAAAAGATGTTGAATGGTATAAGGCACACCTTTCCAAAATGGACAAGAAGGTGCTGAATTCTTTTTTGACAGCGTATCAGGTTTTACATTTGGACATGGCATACGATGGTGCGAAAAGTGCTAAACTTGCGGCAACCGGACTGGAGGAAGCAGAATTCATTATTAAATGGCTAGAATCCCGCACTGCTGTGGCGTAGCCTTAAATTTTCCACTATACCTTTATACTCATTTTAAAGCCGGGAAATTAACCCCGGCTTTGGTATTTAATCAAATAGATTTTACGGTATGGACTTTATACCAGAGGAGATAATCAAACTCCTGATATCGTTTCTGCTAGGTGCAATCATTGGAACCGAGCGTGAGTATCGCAGCAAATCGGCCGGTCTCAGAACCCTGATTCTGATATCCGTTGGTTCGACGCTGTTCACCATCCTATCCGCCAAAATCGGCCCGGATGCAGGCCGGATTTCTGCCAACATTGTCACAGGCATTGGCTTCCTGGGCGCAGGTATTATTTTTCGTGAGAATAACAGGGTTGTCGGACTCACCACCGCAGCCATAGTTTGGGTCACTGCTGCGCTCGGAATGGGTATTGGGGCCGGACTATACGCAGTTACACTGGGCTGCTTCATTATAGCGGGCCTCTCGCTGGTCATTTTATCTCCCGTTCAAAAATACATCAGGAAGAAAAGTCAGATCAGAAATTACCGGTTGATGTGCATTTATCAAAAAAAGACGCTCTCCCTGTACGAAGAACTTTTTACCAGTTACGATATGAAAATACTGAGAGGAGAACAGAATAGATCAGGAAGCCATATCACCGGGAACTGGACCTTACAGGGATCTCAAAAGAAGCACGAGAAATTAACAGCCTTTCTGCTCAACGACGCCGAAATTTTAGAACTTGATTTCTAGTGATGCTGTCACCTAGGCACAAATAATCCGCAAATTCCCGCCCTACCCAGGGACAAACAAGTATTAAAAATCGTTATAATTCGTACTTTGGCAACTTTATCATCTCAAAAGACATACCGTTTATAGTTCAGGAATTTTTAGCGGTAATTTCAGGGGTAACCTTGCCGCAAAAATTGTAATAGTTCAATTTGTACCATGGCTAATTTCATACAACAAAGAATCTGGGATCATATCGTTCTAAATTCGTCAGAGAGCGAGACAGAATGGCTTCTGAAGAAAGGTGAGGCTAATTCCCTGGATTTGATGACTGCTTTCGTAGCTGCTCCACGATTCTTGTCAAAAAGAATCATTCAGCTACCCGATTCTGAACCAACAGGATTCAAAGTAAATGGATGGTCGCTGGTTCGGCTTGCCAGAGTATGGCTCCTGACGCAATTAGACGCATCGGACAGAACCGAATATGTAAAAAACATAGAAACGCTATTCGACACGGCCGAAATGAATGAACTCGTGGCCCTTTACTCGGCGTTGCCATTGCTGGCCTATCCCGAACAATGGCTATTCAGGGCAACCGATGCCGTGCGGTCCAATATGGGTTTTGTATTTGATGCCATAGCGTTGCACAATCCCTATCCCGAAAGATTTTTCAGCGAGGCAGCCTGGAATCAACTGGTTCTCAAAACGATTTTTAATGACAAACCCATCCATCTCATAGAAGGAATTGACACCCGTACCAATGTGGAGCTTGCCATAACTTTGTCTGACTTTGCTCATGAACGATGGGCGGCGGGACGCTCCGTTCCGCCCCAGGTCTGGAGATTGGTAAGCCCGTTTTTGAATGATGTGCTCCTGGCGGATCTGAAGTATCTGCTCGAATCAGGCATTGAGTCCAACCAAAAAGCAGCTGCTTTGGCAGCATTTGCATCAGGTTATCCTCCTGCCGACACGCTGCTTTCTGCCTATCCCGAACTTAAAAAATCTGTTAGCTCCGGAGCACTCTCCTGGGCTGACCTTGAATAACCCTAATATTATGTGCCTTAACCACAACGATATACCACAAAACCCATCGCACTTTGAAGATAGCGACGAGTCTCGAAACCAGCCTGCGCACCGGGACATGGCCTGGAGTGAGTACAGTGAGCTGATCAAAGGAATGCGTTTTTTTGATCCGCACATCCACATGGTTTCCCGGACTACGGACGATTATCAGGCCATGTACAAGGCCGGGATTGTAGCTTTGATCGAACCCGCCTTTTGGCTGGGTCAGCCAAGAACAGGCTTATCCAGCTTTAAGGATTATTACAGTAGTCTGGTAGGATGGGAACGATTCCGGTCATCACAATTTGGCATTAAACACTATTGCACCATGGGCCTCAACTCCCGCGAGGCAAATAATGAGCGCCTGGCCGAGCAGGTTATGGAAATACTCCCTTTATACATTTATAAAGAAGGTGTTGTGGGCGTTGGCGAAATAGGTTTTGACGATCAGACACCTGCAGAAGAAAAATATTACCGTCTACAGCTGGAACTTGCCAAAGAGGCGAAGTTGCCCGTTCAGATTCACACGCCACATCGCGATAAAAAGAGGGGAACGGAAAGAAGTATGGCCATTGCGCTGGAACATGGCCTGGATCCCTCGTGGGTGATCGTGGATCACAACAATGAAGAAACAGTCAAAGGTGTTCTGGACAAAGGATTTTGGGCCGCATTTACGATCTACCCTTTTACCAAGATGGGCAATGAGCGTATGGTAAAGGTGGTGGAAAAGTATGGCCCCGGACAAATCATGATCAATTCCGCGGCCGACTGGGGCATCTCAGATCCCTTGGCGATACCCAAAACAGCCGCCCTGATGAAAATGCGCGGTATCCCGGATGAAACGATTCGACTCGTAACCTATCAGAATGCCATCAATGCATTCGGGAAAAGTGGCCAGATTGATGTAACGGATTTTGCATCGGACTCGGAAGTGGATCAGACTGCAAAGTTTCACGGCAATTCTATATTACGTGGTGGCCAACAACCTGATCCGTCCACAAATTCACTATTAATTCAATAAAGTGATTAGTTTAAAACCTTATCTGCAGCTAACCCGGCCAGCAAATCTTGTTACCGCTGTGGCAGATATTCTTGCCGGTATGGCTATCGCCTCATTCACCTTTTCCAATTTATCTCCTTTCTGGCTGATTCTTTCTACCCTGGGGCTTTATGGTGGGGGTGTGGTGATGAACGACGTTTTTGATGCCAAACTGGATGCGGTGGAACGTCCCGAACGACCCATCCCCAGTGGCAAAGTGAAGTTGGCTTCTGCCGCACTGCTTGGAATTTCATTACTATTTTTTGGCATACTGGCTGCAACGATTTTTAGCTTTCAAAGCGGCGTTGTGGCAATAGGCATAGGCATACTTACCATCATTTATAACCGATTTGCAAAGCACCATGCATTTTTGGGACCACTGACCATGGGCATGTGCCGGGGTGGGAATCTCATATTGGGAATGAGTGTGTTACCCATATCCTTCGAAAAGTGGGGTTGGATTTCGGCTATTCCCATTGCCTACATTTTCGCCATCACGATGATCAGCCAGGATGAGGTCCACGGAGGCAAAAAGAGAACGCTTTACACGGCTGCATTACTGTACCTCGCCGTCCTATCAGTTCAACTGGTAATCGCCGTGAACAAAGGAAATATCCTGCTCACCATTCCCTTTGTCGTACTGCATGCATGGCTCATCGGCCGGCCGCTGCTTAATGCCATTCATAATCCGATCGGGCCATTAATTGGGAAGGCAGTCAAGGCGGGGGTTATTTCGTTAATCGTGATGAATGCGTCCTGGTGTATGGCCTTCGGGCTGTGGCCTGTAGCATTGGCTGTCCTGGCACTTTTACCCATTTCGATGCGTTTAGCAAAGCTATTTGCGGTTACCTGATCAACATTTCGGCAACTGAGCAGGAGCAGTACCGCGGAGTTTACCTGAAGAGTTTTCCCGAAACAGTTCATTGAATCAAAAAATAGGCGAACTTCGTATCTGGTTCAGTGTAACCGGGAATTCTCCCTATCCACCGCGCCGGAGTCATAATCAACAAAAAGTTTCGAAGGTCTATGTAACACACTAAACCTTTGATTCTCGTTTACTAAATAAAACAATTTATTATCCATTGCCCGATGTCGATTTCATTGCCACCCATATCACAACGTTTTCAGGTAGAATACAGTTATGCCGTGTTCTTCACAACCGATTTATTTGACCTTTCGAACGTTTTGCTTGGTGAATTTTTTAAGAATTTTAGTGAAACAGGTTTTCAGCGCAAAGCCATGGTAGTTGTGGATGAAGGTTTTTTACGATACCACCCAAAACTGCAAACGGACATCGTGAATTACTTTTCTGCAAACGTAACGCATGTAGATCTGGCACCTGAGATTATCGTAGTACCAGGAGGCGAGGCCTGCAAAAATGACCCCCATCTCTTTGAGCAATTGGCTCATGCAGTGGATCGTTTCGGAATTGACCGGCATTCTTTCGTGATCGGAATTGGAGGTGGAGCCGTGCTGGATCTGGTCGGCTACGCTGCCGCTGTGTCGCATCGAGGTATAAAATTAATCAGGATCCCCACAACCGTGCTGGCACAAAACGACTCGGGTGTGGGTGTCAAGAATAGCATTAATTTTCATGGCAAAAAAAACTTCCTTGGTACTTTTGCTCCCCCCGTTGCCGTGTTTAACGATCTCAATTTCCTCAAAACCCTGGATGACCGGGACTGGCGTTCGGGAATTGCCGAAGCCATAAAGGTTGCGTTGATCAAGGACATGCTTTTTTTTGAATGGATTGAGGAGCACGCCCTGGCGCTTGCACACCGAGATCAGGAAGCGATGGCCTATCTCATCCATCGGTGTGCGCAAATGCACACCGCTCATATTGCAGGCGGCGATCCGTTCGAATTTGGCTCCTCCAGGCCCCTTGATTTCGGGCACTGGGCAGCGCACAAACTCGAATTTCTGACCGATTTCCAGGTTCGGCATGGCGAGGCGGTGGCCATTGGAATTGCCCTTGATTGTATT
This sequence comes from Dyadobacter sp. 32, assembly GCF_902506755.1. Taxonomy (GTDB): domain Bacteria; phylum Bacteroidota; class Bacteroidia; order Cytophagales; family Spirosomataceae; genus Dyadobacter. Next base: position 2,955,982 of record NZ_LR735258.1, read on the forward strand.
TACGCCTCCAAAATCGGAATGCTTCCTAAAATCGACCTGGACCGAATCCTGGATGTGCTACACACCCTTGGATTCGATCTGTACCACCCCAAGTTGGCAGAGAACGACAAAATCAATCTGAGAACAGGACTTCAGGAATTTCGTGAGCACCTGGGTGGAAGGTTGACGATCATGCTTCTAGAAAAAATCGGCAAAGGAGTGGAAGTCCACGAACTGGACCCAAATATCATAGCCGCTGCCGTTGATGACCTTGAAATGCTGCATCTGCACACCGCAAAAGTGTAGTGGTTTCCCAGTTTCAGATAATGGATAAGTATTAAACCCGATTTGACAAATTTCCACCTAAATCCATGAACACACCATACGGACATTTAACCTATTGCAGCAACATACATCCTGGTGAAAAATGGGAAGATCATTTCCGGGCGCTTCGTAAAAACGTACCGTTCATCAGGCAGCAGCTGGCTCCTGGGATGCCGTTTGGATTAGGACTGCGCGTCGCCAACGAAGCATCCATTGCACTGTCAAACCCAGACACCCTGCAGTCGTTCAAAAACTGGCTTACCGAAAATGATATCTATGTATTTGTAATCAATGGATTTCCTTACGGTGGGTTTCACAACACAGTCGTAAAAGATCATGTTCATACTCCAGACTGGACCACAACGGACCGTCTGGAATATACCAGAAGGCTCGTGCGGATACTTGCTGCCTTACTCCCCGATGGAATGGAAGGGGGTGTATCCACGCCACCACTGTCCTATCGTCTTTGGTGGAAATCGGACAACGAAAGAAATAACGCCCTCACACAGGCAACTGGCCACATTCTGCTCCTGCTGGATGAGCTCATGCTCATAGCAAAAGAAACAGGTAAAATCCTGCACCTTGATATTGAGCCCGAGCCGGACGGTATTTTCGATAATACAGCGGAATTTATCAGTTGGTACAGAGATTTACTTTTGCCATTGGGAACCAAACATCTGGCCGAAAAACACCAGCTTGATTCCCAAGGGGCTGGACAAATTATTCGCACACACATACAGCTTTGTTATGACATTTGCCATGCCGCGGTAGGATTTGAGGAACCTGCAACCATTTTGAGTTCCTTGGAAGAAAATGGCATCAAGGTGGGGCGTATTCAGGTGAGCTCAGCATTAAAAATTGATTTTGCCACGAATAAAGAATTAAAGCGGAAAGCAATCGAGACCTTTGACGAACCTGTGTATCTACACCAGGTAGTGACCCGAAATGCGGATGGTAGTAAGTCGCACTTTCCCGATCTGCCCGACGCCATCGCCAATTGGAGTCCTGAACAGCAGGAATGGCGTGTTCATTTTCATGTACCGCTCTTTATTCAGTCCTATGGCGCTCTGGATTCCACCCAAAGTGATATCGTAAAAACACTTGCCCTTCACAGCCACAAGCCCTTCTCTTCGTTTCTGGAAGTGGAAACGTATACCTGGGGTGTGCTTCCGGAGGATATGCAAAAACCAATCGGCGAGTCGATTGTGAGGGAAATGGAATGGGTAAAAAAACTGCTGGACAATAGGCAGTAGCCATATAAAAAATCTCCTATACCCCGCCTGGGAAATAACACAATTTTTAGTTTGAATAATTTGACGTGATGAACAAAACGGTTGTAATTGATATTGTAGGACTAAGCGCAAATTTGATCGGCGATCAAATGCCGTTTCTCAAAAAATACATGAATGGCCGGCATCTGACATCAATAAAACCCGTTCTGCCTGCTGTCACGACTACAGTTCAGAGTACTTATGTCACCGGGAAATGGCCATCCGCACATGGCATTGTCGGCAATGGCTGGTACGACCACAGCGACTCGGAGATTAAGTTCTGGAAACAATCAAACAAACTGGTTCAGGGTGAAAAAATATGGGATGCCGCCAAAAAACTGGATCCGGGGTTTACCTGCGCCAAGATGTTCTGGTGGTATAATATGTACTCAACTGCGGACTTTTCCGTTACACCGAGACCACAGTACCATGCAGATGGTGTGAAAGCACCAGACTGCTATTCTTTCCCGTCTGAGCTTCGTGATGAATTACAAAAGGATCTCGGGCAGTTTCCGTTATTTAGTTTCTGGGGACCCAACGCAAACATCAAATCCACTAAATGGATTGCCGATGCTTCCATGTGGGTGGACGACAAGCACAATCCTACCTTAACGCTCATTTACCTCCCTCATCTTGATTATTGTTTACAAAAATTTGGCCCAGACTTTTCTAAAATCGGTAACGAACTGGCCGAAATTGACCAGGTGGTGGAAGAGCTTGTAACTTTTTACGAGGCAAAAAAGGCTAAAGTTATTTTGTTGTCAGAATATGGAATCAGTCCGGTGAATAACCCTATTCATATCAACCGGATTTTAAGGAAGGAAGGCCTGATTTCGGTCCGTAATGAGCGCTGGTACGAATTACTTGACGCGGGGATTTCCAAAGCGTTTGCAGTGTCCGATCATCAGATCGCTCACATTTATTTAAATGACCCCAATGTAAAAGACCAGGTACTAGCCGTTTTGAAGAATACACCCGGAATTGATCTGATTCTGGACAAAGAAGCTCAAAAGGCATATCACATCGATCATGAACGCTCCGGAGATATTGTTGTTGTAGCGGATTCGGAAAGCTGGTTTACTTATTATTACTGGCTCGACGACGCCAAAGCGCCGGATTATGCGCACCTGGTGGATATACATCGAAAACCAGGCTACGACCCGGTAGAAATGTTCATGGATCCGAAAAATCCCTTTATCAAATTACGGGCCGGATACAAGCTCGCCAGAAAATTGTTAGGATTTCGATACCTGATGGACGTAATACCCCTTGACGCCACCCTGATAAAGGGTTCACACGGCACTCCACATACGCCCATAGCCTATTATCCCGTTTGCATCACTGATACGGCCGTAAGCACCGACCCCATTGAAGCAACCCAGGTTTATGATCTCATCTGGTCGCACCTGGTGGATTGATATACTTCGATGTCTGTGCTCTTAACTGTTGAATTACCGTTACATCACCCCACGATTGCTTCGGCTTCACGACTGGGCACTTTCTGGTACGGTATTTCAAAAGTAAATATCGACCCCACACCTACCTTACTTTCTATCCCGATCTTACCACCGTGCTCATCGGTAATCTTCTTGACAATATACAAGCCCAGGCCATTGCTCTTCATACTGGCATCAGATTTTCCCGGGTCATTTAAATAGGTGAATTGTTCAAAAACGGATTTAAGAAATGGCTCAGGTATGCCCTCCCCTGTATCTTCAACACTTACTTTAAGCCACACCAGATTGGTTGCCTGATCATCTGTCATGCTGCACTTTACCGCAATCTTCCCTTTTTTGGTGAACTTAAATGCATTGGAAATCAGATTGATCAATATCTGCCTGAGCTTGAATTCGTCTCCAATGATCGCAAATTGAGATGGCAAAGTGATGTCCGCTTTTAACGAAATATTCCTTAGAACAGAAAAAATACTGAGTGTACTGATCACATCCGCTATCGTTTTTTCCGGCTCAAACCGAGCGAGTTTTATTTGCTTGTACTCCACCTCCATCGTATCGAGTATCTGGTTCGCGATTGCCAGGGTCATTTTTGCCGAGTTAACCAGTCCGGTTACCATGCTCCTCTGGCTGTCAGACAGGTGCTCATCGGCTAATTGTTCCGTATACAACTGCATCACATATAACGGAGACCTGATTTCATGGCTGGTGGTCGAAACAAACTCGGTTTTCAACCTGGCATACAGCTCTGCCGCCCGGGCTTCCCTGATCAGCCTGAGATCATTCCTGTATATCCAATACAAAGTACCCGCCACACAACCAATAAGAAGTAAAATAACAATAAACTGCCAGGTATTATAAGTACTTAAATTTTTGAGACTTGAACCTGCGTTATTACTCAGGGATATGTTACGCTGCCGGCTCGCTTCAACCTCCACACGCCTCAGCTCTTCAAGAAAATCCTTGATTTCGCCAAATAGCCGGTTATTGGACTCCAGAAGCTCAAATTCCTTCTGCTTCAGGCTGAGTGTCATTTCCCTCAGATCAGCAATCACCTTCTGTCCGGCTTTCTTTACCCTGGTGGCATTGGGGTCTGGTTGTGGTATGCTACTGCTGACGGTGGACTTGATCACTTTAACATCGCTCCGGTTACTATCCTCCTTTTTTTTGTTTGAAATAGCATCTTTAAGACGCCCTAAGAGCCTTTTCTTTTCAACTTTCTTTTGGGGAGATGAAATGACCGTATCCACCCGGCTTATCAGAACCGCCTGAGGCTTATATTGCTCCGTGTAAAGACCGGTGTAGATAGATGTAGTATCCCAGGAAACCGAATTTTTGATAAGTGAATCCGCCAGAAGCCGCGCCTTGATAAAAGTGCCGGTTTTCATCATCTTATCTTTAAACAACCCGGGCAGATCATCTCTTTCCACAAATTCTTTTTCAATTTTATGGAAAATTTTCTCTATTGTTTTCAGGTCGGATGAATACTGCCTAAAATTGGCTCGATTCCCCGTTAGAACAAAAGTGCGAAAGTTGTTCTCCGCCGCATAAAGCAGTTTAATGGCACTTTCAACCTGCTCTACCTCGTGGCGCTTACCGGACAGTTCGCTAATGATCTCGTTCAGATTCTCCGTGTTATTCGCCCTGAACGTAGCTACAAGCAACGAACCGATGAGCACCGCAAGGAGAGAGAAAAGTAATATAAAACGATAACGTGTCCTTTTTTCAAAGTTCAGTTTATTCATAGCGATGAAGTTTATTTGCAAAGGTGCGGAAATTTATTCTATCTGCTAAGTGCCAGTTTAAATTCGCACTGTAAAATTCGTAATGGCTCATTTCTTAAACGAAACAAAGCAAGTTTTGCAGTGATAGCAGGAAGCTATCGCTCCGGCGCACCGCGGCGAAAAATTTATCACAGTAGAGCGCACAGAAATTTTAGGCAAAAAATCTGATAGCATATGTGATTAGGCATAATATCGAAAAAGGAAGTATATTTAACCATTAGCTTGCAGACAGCCTGATGGTTAGAAATACAGGAAACTGGATCAAGGGGAACCTGTCATGACTTTTTGAACGTTTTAGAAAGCAAAGAACAAACCCGGCGCCCTTAGTTACAGGTCTTTCATTGGTCAATTCCATTTGTCAGGTCCAGGAAAGGGTGCTAATGAACTAAATTACATCAGAATGGCAAATTCTGTCAATAAAATAGTAATAAAGATTTTTCATGGCTAATAGTGTTAGAAAGCGACGGATCATTGACCCGTCGCTTTTTTTTCAACTTAGAAGCCCTGTATTGCAGATTTTGATAAAGTATTAAACAGTTGTCAGGTGGCCCCCTGCTAAAACGGTTGGTCCGGTTAAAAAACAACCATGGGACGCAAAAACTAAACCAACACCACAGCTTCCTGCTTCACATCCATCTACCTAACTGGCTCTCCTTTTAATTGAGGAAGTACTTTCTTAGTCCCTGGAAATCTGTTATTGTCCGGCGTTACATCCGCCATTCTGCCACTAGGATCAATAATGATTTTCTGGATTTCAAGAATATTCTTATTGATTTCAAAAGAATATTCGGGATATGTCCACCCCCAATCAGTCAAAACTGTTGTTTTGAGGCTCATTCTCTCCGATTTTTCACCGCGCATGGTTTCCAGTGGTATGTAGAAAGTTTCGGTTGTACCGTCTTTATAAGTCACAAGAATATCAAGCGGCATAGGCATTTGACCAAGGCGCTCTACGACCACATCGGTTTTTGCATGGTTTGCATTCACCGATTTTATGCTATAATCAATCGTTTTGGTGGTACCAACGAAATCCTCCCAATACCAATCCAGTTCAAGCCCCGACTCCTTTTCCATGATCCGTTTCAGATCATTCGGATTGGGGTGCTTGAATTTCCATTCATTAAAATATTTTTTTATTCCACTTTCGAGCTTTTCATTACCTATTATATAACCCAGCTGATTCAAAAATACAGCACCCTTCGAGTAGCTGGCAATGGAATACGCCATATTTGTATTAAAATGGTCAGCGTGTGTGGTCAGCGGCTCCTCCAGTCCCGACTTGGCCAGTTTTACATAGCTGGCATTCGTTTCGGATTGTGGATGAATTGGAAAACGGAACAATTCGCCCATGACGATATTCTCGTAAAAGGTTGTAAATCCTTCGTCCATCCAGCTGTACCTGGATTCATTGGTGGCAAGCATCATTTGAAACCAGCTGTGAATCGACTCATGAACGGCCACTCCTGTGAGCGCTCCTATTTTTTGCTTGCCCATGATCAATGTCGCCATAGGATACTCCATCCCTCCGTCACCGCCCTGAATGATCGAGTATTGCTTATATGGATACCGTCCTACCTTCTCATTCATGATCTTAAATGTTCGTACTGCCATAGGCTGCATTTCTTTCCAAACATTCGAACTACTGTCGGGCAGGTAGAAAAAATGCAGGTCCAGGTTTTCGTCAACCTTTACGATGTCATGCTGGTAGTCCGTATCTGCGGCCCACACGAAATCATGAACTTCAGGTGCTTTGAAATGCCAGGTAAGTTTGTCTCCCGGCTTATGCACAACCTTCTTGTTGGTATACCCGTAACCTATCTTATCAGGATTCTGAAGATAACCCGTTGCTGCAATCATATAAGAGGCATCGAGCTTTATTTTTACATCAAAATCGCCCCAAACGCCATAGAATTCCCTTCCAATATATGGATCTGTGTGCCAGCCTTCCTGATCATATTCTGCCATTTTGGGATACCACTGTCCCATAGAATAGTCGATCCCCTCTCGGTTGTTTCGGCCAGTCCTTCGAATCTGGACTGGTACCTGCGCCTCAAATTCCATGTCGAATGTATGCCTTGTTTGCGGCAAAATGGGCTCGGCAAGCGACACCTCCAGAATGGTTCCTACCACCTCATGCCGCAAGGTCTTCCCGTTTTGTTTTAGTGAGACCACCCTTTCAAATCCAATTTCCGAAGGATCCAGCTTTGCTATACGATCCCGCACTCTGGGATCGGGATCACTTATGGTTCTGGAACGAACGTCCATCTGGCTTCCAGGCTGAAATGCATTGAGATACAAATGGTAATAGACTTTTCTAAGTGTATCCGGAGAGTTGTTTGTGTAAAGCAATTTTTGTTTACCCTGGTACCTATGCGTGGTCACGTCAAAATCAATGTCCATTTGATAACTCACACGCTGTTGCCAGTAGCTGTTTTGCGCCATGACCACACCGGCACCGATCAATAGTACAAAAGTCAAAAGGAAAATTTTCATTAAAATATTATGATTGAAGATATTCAGGAAATGAGGACATCATGATTTGCGGGAATAGTGCGTATTTTTAAAAAGCGACTTCCCCTGAGCAGTGTGATTTCTTATATGACAAAGAAATCAGCCGCATATCAGACTATTTGGGAATCATTTTCTACAAAAAAGCAGCATAAAAAGCGCGTTTAACAGGTTGTAGCTACTTTTGTTTCAAACTAAGCATTGGCACATTATTGGTATTTCAAACGATATAGATATTAATAACCTTTAACTTTTGTCAATTATGCTTAGATGGACAATCATATTTCTAATCGTAGCCATCATTGCCGGAGTACTTGGATTTGGTGGTATTGCTGCGGGCGCAGCCGGAATAGCTAAAATTCTTTTCTTCGTATTTTTAGTTTTATTCGTACTCAGCTTGATACGCGGTGGTGTCGGGCGATCATGACGCTGATCGCAGGAATTTATAACAAGAAAAAGCGGGCTCACGTCCGCTTTTTCTGTGAATAACGCCTTTTACTCCCACTCAATTGTAGCGGGTGGTTTTGACGATATATCGTAAACCACGCGGTTTACACCTTTTACTTTATTAATAATTTCGTTAGAAACTTCTGCAAGGAAATCATATGGCAAATGTGCCCAGTCTGCAGTCATGCCGTCGATAGAAGTTACGGCCCTCAAGGCAACTACACTTTCGTAAGTTCGCTCATCACCCATTACACCAACACTTTTGACGGGCAAAAGCATCACGCCCGCCTGCCAGACTTCATGATAGAGGTTCCATTTCTTCAAACCGCCAATAAAAATAGCGTCCACTTCCTGAAGAATGGCCACCTTTTCAGGCGTAATCTCTCCAAGGATGCGAATGGCAAGCCCGGGGCCCGGGAAAGGATGACGCCCCAAAATATGATCAGAAATTCCAAGCGTTCTACCCACCGCTCTCACCTCATCCTTAAACAGTGTATTGAGCGGTTCTACCACTTTCAATTTCATAAAGTCGGGTAATCCCCCCACATTATGGTGCGATTTGATTGTTGCCGATGGCCCTTTAACGGAAACGGATTCGATCACATCCGGATAGATTGTTCCCTGCCCAAGCCATTTTACATCCTGTATCAAATGTGATTCCTGATCAAAAACATCGATGAATGCTTTCCCAATCGCCTTTCTCTTCGCTTCCGGATCCGAAAGACCATCCAGCGCGGCATAAAACTGATCTTTGGCATCTACCCCCTTAATATTCAGACCCATGTCCTGATACGAATGTAACACCTGCTCGAACTCGTCTTTTCGTAAAAGACCATTATCTACGAAAATACAGAACAAATTTACCCCTATAGCCTGATGAACCAGCGTAGCGGCAACCGTAGAATCCACTCCTCCGGAAAGCGCCATGACAACACGGTCATCACCCAGCTTCACTTTCAGGTTTTGTATGGTTTCTTCTGCAAAAGACTCCGACGTCCAGCTTTGCTTGCATCCACAGATCCCCACCACAAAATTATGCATCAACTGTTTTCCTTCGGTAGAATGCGTTACTTCCGGGTGAAACTGAATACCGTAAGTAAGCTCATCCTGCACTTTGAATGCAGCCACACGAACCGATTCTGTTGAAGCGATCACATGAAAGTTATCGGGGATACGCACGATTGTGTCGCCATGCGACATCCAAACCTGGGATGAAGAGGACAACCCGGCTAGCAACGAGGAATCGCGGTCTTCAATCTCCAGCCTGGCCCTTCCATACTCGCGATGCTGAGATGGCTTCACGTCCCCTCCCAGCACCTCTGCCATCAGCTGCGCACCATAACACACACCCAGCAAAGGAACGTGCTTTCTGATCTTATCGAAATCGATGCGCGGGGAATCTTCGTCCCGTACTGAACACGGGCTTCCTGAGAGAATTACACCTTTTATATTGGAGTTCAGTTCAGGGAAATTATTGTAAGGATGTATTTCGCAATAAACATTCAGCTCACGTACCCGGCGTGCGATCAATTGGGTGTATTGTGAGCCAAAATCTAGAATTAGAATCTGTTCGGTCATATAGGCTATCTAAAACGCAAAGGTAGGGAGATCGAGGGAGATGAAGAAATTTTGAATGATAGAATCAGTGAGGATCTTGCCTCATCAAGAATACTATCATTCAAAATCAATAACACAAAATTGGGAAACTGTTTAAATCGCTTCCAGAATTCGCTCAATGGCTACCTGGTATCCAATTTTTTCTTTCAACGCACTGATCGCAACGCGTTCCTGTTCCATGGTATCCCGGTGACGAATCGTAACGGTATCATCCTCCATGGTCTGATAATCCACTACCACGCAAAACGGTGTGCCGATCAGATCCTGACGGGTGTAGCGTTTTCCGATAGCGGCACCGTCATCATAGGTGGTTCTGAAAGAAGATTTCAATGCATTGGCAATACCCTGTGCTTTTTCGGCAAGCCCATCCTTTTTGACCAGGGGCAACACAGCCACTTTGAAAGGAGCAAGTGCGGGATGAAGTTTAAGATAGGTACGCTGCTTTTCCTGCTCTCCCTCTCCTACCGTCTCAATGGTATAAGCGTTACAAAAAACGGCAAGAAAAAGACGATCTGCACCCACCGAGGTTTCCACCACGTAGGGGATATAGTTCCCATAAGGTTTGCCGTTTTCATCAAGATCCGAATCAAAATACTGCTGTTTCTTTTTAGACAGTTCCTGGTGATTACGAAGGTCGAAGTCGGTACGTGAGTGAATGCCTTCCATTTCACGAAATCCAAATGGAAATTGATATTCGATATCCACAGCTGCATTGGCATAGTGGGCCAGTTTCTCATGATCGTGAAATTTCAATTTCTCAGCAGGCAAACCTAAGGCTTTGTGAAACTTCATCCTGGCCTCTTTCCAGGATTCGTACCAGGTCATCTCCGTACCGGGGCGAATAAAGAATTGCATTTCCATCTGCTCAAACTCACGCATACGAAACGTGAACTGACGTGCCACGATCTCGTTACGAAACGCTTTTCCGATCTGAGCGATTCCAAAAGGAATCTTCATTCTTCCGCTTTTCTGCACATTCAGAAAATTGACGAAGATACCCTGGGCTGTTTCGGGACGCAGGTATATAAGACTTGATTCATCGGCAACAGAGCCTACCTGGGTGCTGAACATTAGATTAAACTGCCGCACATCGGTCCAGTTGGCGGTTCCCGAAACCCCGCACTTTATGTTTTCAGAAATAATGAGCTCACGCACACCTGCAAGGTCTTCGGCACTTAACAAGCGACCCATTTCTGCCAGTAATGCCTGTGCCTTATCGGATTGCCCTTCGGCCTCATATTGTTCCGCTTTCCCTTCCAGCAACTGGTCAGCCCTGTAACGCTTTTTGGAATCCTTGTTGTCAATCATGGGATCATTGAAGCCATCCACATGGCCGGAGGCTTTCCAGGTCAACGGATGCATAAATATCGAAGCATCTATCCCTACTATATTATCGTTCAACTGGGTCATGGCTTTCCACCATGCAGCCTTCAGATTATTCTTTAGCTCCACGCCATTCTGCCCGTAGTCGTATACAGCCTGTAATCCATCATATATTTCGGAAGAGGGGAATACAAATCCGTATTCCTTTGCATGTCCGATAATGTCTTGTAAAGAGGTCGAAGGTGCCTGACTCATTATACTTGTTAATTAATATCAAATGGAAATAAAATCTAAAATAGTATTTGAAAGCAAAGAATCGGCAAAATTAGAAAATTTGCCGGCAATGCCCGTGTTCAAAGTTTTTAAAGTTGCAACAGATTGCAGATTAATACAAAAGTGGATGAGCCGATCCATTAGACATTCAGGAATTTAATGCAGATTTTCAGGATTGAAAGACCCACCTGAAAGTGTACAGCGACCAATGGAGGCCGTTTAAACCCGAAGGTTGCTTAAAAAAGATGATCTGTGCCACCGCTCATACCAGTAACGAACCGATCAACTTAAACCCTGTCAGTTTGTCAGTTTTTAGTTTTTAATTCGTAAATTTGCAGTTCATTTATCAAAATCCTGTGGTCCAACCGGGTACCACATTTGGTAGTGCAGCTAAATTCAGTAAGGTCGATGGAGGAAAGATTTGCCAGTACATTAAAGATATTAACCGAGGCCGACAAAGAGGCTTGTGAAACCGTTCGTGTATTAGAAAACGAACCGTTCTCTAATAAAAAACGACTCTTTATAGAAAGTTATGGCTGCCAGATGAATTTCGCGGATAGTGAAATAGTGGCATCGGTGATGCGGGATGCTGGCTTTGCTACCACATCCGACGCCGAAAATGCGGATCTTGTGTTCCTGAATACCTGTGCTATTCGTGAAAATGCCGAACAGCGTGTCCGCACGCGGCTCAAACAGCTGAACGTATACAAAAAGAAAAGACCGGGGATGGTGATCGGAGTGTTGGGGTGCATGGCTGAACGGCTCAAATCCAAGCTCCTGGAGGAGGAAAAAATGGTCGATATAGTAACCGGCCCCGATGCTTACCGAGACCTGCCACGCCTGGTTGAAGAAGCGGAAACCGGGCAAAAGGGTGTAAACGTATTTTTATCCCGGGAAGAAACTTATGCTGATATTTCACCCGTAAGACTTAATTCCAATGGCGTCACGGCATTGATATCGATCATGCGTGGCTGCGATAACATGTGTAGTTTTTGTGTAGTACCCTACACAAGAGGCAGGGAAAGGAGCAGAGATCCTTATTCCATTGTGAATGAGGCTCAGGCGCTTTTTGACCAAGGATATAAAGAGGTCACTTTACTTGGCCAGAATGTGGACAGTTATAAGTGGAACAAAAAAGAGGATGGATCCAGGGTTAATTTTGCGCAGTTACTCGAAATGGTCGCTGTAATCAGCCCCGAATTGAGGGTCAGGTTCAGCACATCACATCCAAAAGACATTACAGATGAGGTACTTTACACGATAAAAAGGTACGACAACATTTGTAAGTACATACATTTGCCCGCCCAGCACGGCAACGACCGGGTTCTGGAACTTATGAATCGTACTTACGACAGAGCTTGGTATCTGGAACGTATTGAAAGCATCCGGAATATTTTGGGTGAATCCTGCGGAATTTCGCATGACATGATCTCAGGTTTTTGCACTGAATCGGAAGAGGAGCATCTGGATTCAGTTTCTTTATTGGAACAGGTGCGTTTCGACTTTGGTTACATGTTTTCTTATTCCGAAAGACCCGGAACACCCGCCGCCAAAAAACTGAAAGACGATATACCTGCAGAGATAAAGCAAAAACGACTGGCTGAGATTATTGATGTACAGTTACGTATCTCTACGGAACGAAATCAGAAATTGATCGGAACGGTTCAGAGGGTTTTGGCCGAAGGCTTTTCAAAGCGTTCGGACAATGATCTTTCGGGTCGCAGTGATCAGAACAAAGTGGTAATTTTCCCCCGCGAAAATTTCAAAAAAGGAGATTATGTCAATGTATTGATCACAGACAGCACTTCTGCAACCTTGCGAGGCAAGGCACTTGTGGAAGCGGAAGTATTTTAAACAGACATACACGATTGGGTAAGCTCTTCTGTCGAACGATGAAGCTTCATGCCAACAGCTATAAGCCAGGACAGACTTAATGAATCCAACTGAAATACAAGCAATAAAAAATCGATTCGGGATTATTGGCACATCGCCCGTCCTGAATCATGCCATTAACGTGGCCATACAAGTGGCAGCGACTGATCTCACGGTGCTTATCACTGGTGAAAGTGGAAGCGGTAAAGAGTCTTTTTCCAAGATCATCCATAGTATAAGCGCCCGGAAACACGGGCCATTTATAGCCATAAATTGCGGCGCCATTCCGGAAGGCACCATAGATTCCGAACTTTTCGGACACGAGAAGGGTGCATTTACCGGTGCTCTGGACTCCCGTAAAGGGTATTTCGAAACCACAAACGGCGGTACCATCTTCCTGGATGAAGTTGGTGAAATGCCCATGAGTACGCAATCCCGCTTACTTCGTGTGCTGGAGAATGGCGAGTATATCCGCGTAGGTTCATCCAAAGTGCTGAAGACCAACGTACGCATTGTGGCTGCCACCAATGTCAATTTGCTGGAGGCAGTCAATAACGGGAAGTTTCGGGAGGATCTTTATTATAGGCTCAATACAGTACCTATTTATGTTCCGCCCCTGCGCGACCGTGGCGAGGACGTACTGCTACTTTTCAGAAAATTCACCAACGACTTCTCCGAAAGATACCGTACAAAACCCGTAAGACTTGATGCTGACGCACGTGGCCTGCTGATGCAATATGATTTTCCGGGAAACATTCGCCAGCTAAAAAATATTGCCGAACAAATCACCATCCTAGAAACCGAGAAAGACCTTCCTATTGTCGCCCAGACTTTAAACAATTACCTCAATCCGGTACAACCTGCTGGCCGGAAAGCACTGGTTCCGATCAGGCAGGCCGAAGACTCGTTTTCGGAAAGAGAACTTCTCTACAAGGTTCTTTTCGATATGCGCAGAGACATGACCGAGCTTAAAAAACTGGTCAGAAACGTGCTTGAAAATGAAAAGTATGGTGGCGATATTCTGAAAGACCATCAGGAACTGTTTAGCTCACTGAACAACAATGAAGCGAGTATTGTGACACCCACGCTGGAACCTTCCCGGTTGCTGACTCCGGTGCCGCCCAGAACCGTTGACCTCGACCGCTACTCCGATGAGCGAAGCGAAATTGAAGATGTCATCCACACCGCCGCCGAAGAGGAATCGCTATCTCTCGAGGATAAAGAAAAGGAAATGATCATCAAGGCATTGCGAAAAAATAACAACAAAAGAAAATATGCGGCCAGCGCGTTAGGAATATCTGAGCGTACGTTGTATCGGAAAATTAAACAGTACGATATAGAGGAATAGACCATGACAAATGAATTATTCAAAATGACTCTCGCAGCAGAAAAAATGGGCAGGTATCTCTCCTCGAAAAAGAGATTTTTTATACTACTTTTCATTCTTCATTCTTCATTCTTCATTTCAGGCTGTGGGATATATTCCTTCACCGGCACCAGTTTGTCGCCCGACATCAAGACCTTTACAGTAATCAATTTCACGATGGGTACAGCGGGCGGACCTACCAATTTACCCCAGAAACTGACTGAACAACTCAAGGAATATTTTCAAAAAAACACAAGCCTGACCCAGTTACCCAATGGTGGTGATCTGATACTGGAAGGTTCCATTACCGGGTACGAAGTTACCGCAGCAGCCCCTACCGCCAATGACCAGGCGGGGCTAAACCGCCTGAATATGACGGTTCAGGTGCGTTTTACAAATGGCCTGGACGAAACAAAAAACTTTGACCAATCTTTTTCCTATTACGCCGATTTCCCTCAGGACCAAACGCTTAATCAAAACGAAGCACGTTTACTTCCCACACTGTTGGACAATATCGTGCAACAGGTCTTTAACAAATCAGCAGCGGACTGGTAATTGGAGCCGGCTTTTTATAACTTCATCTCTTTATTACAAAAACATAACATCACCTTAATGGCCATTATTGACAAGGAAACTTTCAGCCATCTTGTAAAACATCCCAATGATGTTGACCTGGACGTAGTATCGAAACTGGAGGCAACCGTAAAAGCTTTTCCTTATTGTCAGATATCCTACTCATTACTGGCGAAGGCATCGGTTATTCTCAATCCGGAAGGCCTCAATGAAACGAAGCCTAGAGCTGCGGCATATGCATTAAGCCGGATTGCCTTACAACAGTTGGTGGAAAGTGGTAATGAACGATACGATCCTACGCTGATCCATGAGGAAATTGCAGGTGAGGTATTAATACCCGAACCTGATCCGCAGGACAGCGAAGATATCATCATAGGGCTGGTGAGCCAGGAGGCAGGCCTATCCGCCAGTGAGCGGACCGAAGAACAAAAAAGACAGCAGAAGATCATTCAGGGATTCATTAAAAGTAACCCCCGGATGGCGTCGATCAAACTGGAGAACGCCATAGAAGCAACTCCTATGGACCTTACGGGCCGTGTGGCATACGAAGGACAGGGATCTATTGAGACAGAAGCGTTTGCAAAAATTCTGGTCCGACAAGGAAAAATCGAGAAGGCAATGGATATATATCAGAAACTGATCTTGAAAAAACCAGAAAAAAAGAATTACTTTGCGAAAAAATTAAGCGAATTACACCAATTGGGAAAGTAATCCCTTGTAGCCCGACTTAGATTATCATCATTTCATTCATTTTATACTGTTCTAACCATGTATTTGGGTCTTATTATTCTTGTTGCAATTGTTGCGGTATTGTTAATTTTAGTGGTGTTGGTTCAAAACTCAAAAGGAGGTGGACTGTCAAGTGAGTTTAGCAGTGCAGGTACCACACAAATGTTTGGCGTTAAAAAGACCACCGATTTATTGGAACAAATTACCTGGGGTCTTGCCTCTGCTATTATTTTAATATCTCTTGCCTCTTACATTATGGTGGGTACCGCAAGTGATGGCGGCATCAAGAGTGTAAATATCGAAAAAGCAAAAACAATTCAGCTGCCAGGTGGAAATATACCCCAGGCTCCGGCTCCTACTGGTTCTAACGCTACGCAGGAAGCTCCTGCTGCTGCGGATACCGCTAAGAAATAATCAATCTTAAATAAATAAGGGTTCAAATCTCAGTCCACTGATATTTGAACCCTTATTTATTTTCAATCCCGGAAGATTTGATCCTTTAAGCTACATTCAGGTGTTTTATCATCAAATGTTTGGCAACCGGGAGCAATGTTTCATGCAATGGGTAATGATGCCTGGATTCGACCACGTAGGTGGCGGGATTGGGTAATGACCGGTCTCTCTGAACCAGATCTATTTTTATCTGCTCCACTGTATTTCCGATACCGGTTCTGATGGTGTCTACAAAGGCGGTCTTAAGATATCGCTCCCTCATTTCGTTGTAGAGGGCAACCTGATACCGGAAAATAGAAACCATTCTTTCCAATCCATTTACAAAAAACAGATACCCTTCGTCTAATCGTAGGGGAACTATCCCTAACGGAGAAATCTGTATACGCTCTCCAATCTCTGAAAATATGTCGGCTCCCTTATCCCATGATTTCGACAATTTTGGAATGGCAAAATCGAGAATGTAATTCAGCTCAGTGAGATAGGGATCATCTTTTACGGTCTCTTCGTACACAGGACGCCAGGTCCTGGTATCCACGCCTTTCAGATCTTTGGGAAATGCGGAGTGAATGGACTGCTTTTTCGCCCTCAACATCACACAGGAATCAAAATGGAATTTTAGTTGAGGTAAGTGAGGATAAAGCTTATGATAGGTAAACTCCTGCTCAATGTGCTGAAGATACGCCAGCAAAACGTACTTTTTGTACTCAAAATCAAAAACTCCCTCGGTCAACCAATCGTTGTGCAATGTAGTCATCGTATGCTGTGGCTTTGATCGTCCGAAAATTTAATCATTTTAAAGCGAAAAGCAAACGAACGTACTTTTATGACAGCTTTTTATCCTAAAAATTATAGTGCAGCCTCGTTGTGTCCAAAACTGTCAGACTATCACTGAAAAAATGTCAGACGAAACCGTCTGGCACAGATTGTGCTTGTTGAGTAGAAGTCAAATTAAATTACTGACAACTTAAAATAAACGTTAAATATTTATGTCAACTTTAGCAGAAATACAAGTAAGCGTACAACCTCTGGCTGACCGTGTTCTTGTAGAACCAGCCCAAGCCGAAGAAAAAACAGCATTTGGTATCATTATTCCTGATACTGCAAAAGAAAAACCACAACGTGGTACAGTTGTGGCCGTAGGACCCGGAAAAAAAGACGAACCTCTTACTGTAAAGGTAGGTGACACTGTATTGTACGGAAAGTACTCCGGAACTGAATTGGCATATGAAGGAAAGGACATCCTGATTATGCGTGAATCAGATATTTATGCCATAATTGGTTAATATCTGTCAGGTTATCTTTAAAATTTAAAGTTTATTCAAATTATTAAAAGTTATGTCTAAGAAAATATTTTTTGATACAGAAGCCCGCGACAAAATAAAAAAGGGCGTAGATACATTGGCCGACGCCGTTAAAGTAACCTTGGGACCACGTGGCCGTAACGTGGTAATCGACAAAAAATTTGGTTCACCAAGCATCACCAAGGATGGTGTTACCGTGGCAAAAGAAATCGATTTGAAGGATCCCATCGAAAACATGGGTGCTCAGTTGGTGAAAGAAGTTGCTTCTAAAACTGCAGATTCAGCAGGTGATGGTACTACTACTGCCACTGTACTTGCACAGGCGATTTATTCTATCGGCGTGAAAAACGTAGCGGCAGGTGCAAATCCAATGGATTTGAAACGCGGTATCGAAAAGGCTGTTTCAGTGATTGTTAAAGATCTTGAAGCACAAAAGAAAAATATTTCTACTTCGAAAGAAATCGCTCAGGTTGCTACTATTTCTGCTAACCATGACGAGGAGATCGGTAACATGATCGCCGAGGCGATGGAGAAAGTGGGTAAAGAAGGTGTAATCACTGTTGAAGAAGCTCGTGGTACTGAAACAGAAGTTAAAACTGTGGAAGGTATGCAGTTTGACCGTGGGTACCTATCCCCTTATTTCGTTACCAATACTGAGAAAATGGAAGCTGATCTTGAGCGTCCATACATTTTGATCTCTGAAAAGAAAGTCTCTTCGATGAAAGAGCTTCTACCTGTATTGGAAGCAGTTGCTCAAACAGGTCGTCCTTTGCTTATTCTGGCCGAAGACGTTGACGGAGAAGCTTTGGCTACATTGGTAGTGAACAAAATTCGCGGCGCTCTGAAAGTGGCTGCAGTGAAAGCGCCTGGCTTTGGAGATCGTCGTAAAGCTATGCTTGAAGACATCGCTGTAATCACAGGTGGAACCGTAATCAGCGAAGAACGCGGATTCAAACTTGAAAACGTAACTTTGGATTATCTGGGTACTTGCGAAAAAGCAATTATCGATAAAGACAATACAACTTTGGTAAACGGAGCCGGAAATTCAGACGATATCCAGGGCCGTGTAAATCAAATCAAAGCACAGATCGAAAACACAACTTCTGATTACGATCGTGAAAAACTTCAGGAGCGTCTTGCTAAATTGTCAGGTGGTGTTGCCATCCTTTACATTGGTGCTGCCACAGAGGTAGAAATGAAAGAGAAAAAAGACCGCGTTGACGATGCATTGCATGCAACCCGCGCTGCTGTGGAAGAAGGTATCGTTGCTGGTGGTGGTGTGGCTTACATCCGCGCTACTGCTGCACTTGAAGGCCTTACAGGAAACAACGAAGACGAAACAACGGGTATCAACATTATCCGCGTTGCGCTTGAGGCTCCTCTAAGAACAATCGTTTCTAACTCAGGACAGGAACCATCTGTTGTGGTACAGAAAGTGAAAGAAGGTACTGGTGCCTATGGTTACAATGCCAAAGACAATGTATACACCGATCTTCTGGAAGCTGGTATCATCGATCCTAAGAAAGTTTCACGTCTGGCTTTGGAAAACGCAGCCTCGATTGCAGGCCTGTTGTTGACAACAGAATGTGTTATCGCTGACGAACCGGAAGAAAATGCTGGTGGTGCTGGTGGACACAGTCATGGTGGCGGCATGGGTGGAATGATGTAATTCGTTCAACACAACATATATAATAAGAGAGGCTGCCCCAGAAAGGCAGCCTCTCTTATTATATACAGGTTTAGCGCTGATATTGATCATGATTTGTCTGTTTCATCCATTTTATATTTGACACAGTTCAAATTCAAAATCAGCAAATCGTATGAAACGCAGAGAGCCTGTATCGAAAATCATGACAGAAAACGTGTGGACCGTCAACATCAATGACAATCTTCACGAAGTGGTTGAATTATTAAAAAAGAGAAAAATCCGTCATGTTCCGGTACTTGATGGAAAAGAAGTTTGTGGCATCATCAGCAAAACGGATGTAAACCGATTGACATTCAGTTCACTATTTGACAATCAGGAGGGTGCCGATGAAGCTGTCCTTACGATGCTTTCCATCCCTCAGGTAATGACACACAAACCGCGACTGGTCGAAGCCGATCAGCCCATCAAAGAGGTTGCAGAAATTTTTTCAAAGGAAGAATATCACGCTTTACCCGTGATAGACCAGCAGGGAAATCTGACGGGCATCGTCACCACCACAGATGTAATCAGGTACATGCTGGATCAATACTGATTTTAATACAAAATAAAAAAATAGTCGTCCGGAAAATCCAGGCGACTATTCACTTTACTCAACGTTATGAAAAACTTCTCCGTTAAGACGAAGCTTTCAAATTCTGGTCACACCAAATTTTTTAAAAAACCAGAAAAAATTTATCCAGATTAAACTATACAATTTAAGAATTTGATATTCAGCAGGTTAATAAATAAAATAAAGTTTAAATGAGCCTTGACTTATCAAAAAATTAATGGCTGGTTTTGCAAAAGTTGTCGGTAAGGTTTACGGCTAAGACAACATATTTCCATCCTGCATCACCAGACGCCTGTCTGCCATTTCTGCCAGATCCTCGTTGTGCGTCACAATGACAAACGTATGTCCCAGTTCATCCCTTAACCGGAAGAATAAATGATGGAGATCCAGCGCACTTTGAGAATCCAGATTTCCACTTGGCTCATCGGCTAAAATAACGACCGGCTTATTTAATAATGCTCTTGCAACGGCGACCCTTTGTTGCTCGCCACCGGATAGCTGAGACGGCAGGTGGTCCATTCGTGAAGACAAACCCAGGAGATCCAGTAGTTCTTTCCCCCTCTTTACGATTTCACTCTCCCTCATATTCGTATTGATATATCCGGGCATACACGCATTTTCAAGTGCCGTAAATTCCGCTAAAAGATTATGGAACTGAAAAATAAATCCAATCTTTTCATTTCGGAATCGGGCAAGTTCCTTGTCCTTCAATTCAAATACGTTTGTGTCCTGAATGAAAACCTGCCCTCCTTCAGGCCTGTCGAGTGTTCCCAGAATATGCAAAAAAGTGCTTTTGCCAGCCCCCGAAGGACCAACGATCGCCACCACTTCACCTGGCTTCACTTCCAGGTCAATTCCCTTGAGCACTTCCAATGAACCATAGGTGCGCTTAATGCCTTTTGCGTGAAGTAAATTCATAATTGGAAAAGATAATTGAACGAAAAACTTCGCCCGTTTTGATTAATTCCTTAATTTGCCGTGAAAATACCAATTTACTTTTATACTCATGAATATTCACGAATATCAAGGCAAAAGCGTTCTGAAAAAATACGGTGTTCGTATTCAGGAAGGGCTTGTAGCCGACACGCCCGACAAGGCGGTAGAAGTTGCACGTGAGCTTAGCCAGCAAACAGGTACCAAATGGTATGTGGTTAAATCGCAAATTCATGCCGGTGGGCGTGGAAAAGGCCGAATCGTTGGCACCGACCAGCGGGGTGTTGCGCTAGCCAAATCTGTTGAAGATGTGAGGACAATATCAAAAAATATATTGGGTAAAGTTCTGGTGACACACCAAACCGGCCCCGAAGGCAAGCGAGTAAACAAGGTACTTATTGCAGAAGATGTGTACTATCCAGGCCCAAGCGAGCCAAAGGAGTATTATCTTTCTATCCTGCTGGATCGCGCCAAAAACTGCAATGTGATCATGGCCAGTACCGAAGGCGGAATGGACATTGAGGAGGTAGCTGAGCATACCCCTGAAAAGATCATGAAAGAATGGATCGACCCCAAAGTGGGTCTTCAGCCTTTCCAGGCCCGTAAGGTGGCATTTGCACTGGGACTGGAGGGAGATGCATTCAAGGAAATGGTAAAATTCATAGGCTCGCTGTACAAAGCATACGTTGAGAGTGACTCTGCCATGTTTGAGATCAATCCCGTTCTTAAAACGTCTGACAACAAAATCCTTGCCGTAGATGCGAAAGTGGATCTTGATGATAACGCGTTGTTCCGTCATCCTGAACTGGCAGAAATGCGCGATACCAATGAAGAAGATCCTTTGGAAGTAGAAGCAGGAGCCAACAATCTCAACTATGTAAAACTTGACGGAAACGTGGGTTGCATGGTGAATGGTGCTGGTCTTGCCATGGCTACAATGGACCTTATCAAGCTTTCGGGCGGCGATCCGGCCAACTTCCTGGATGTTGGGGGTGGCGCGAACGCCAAGACTGTGGAAGCTGGATTCCGCATTATCTTGAAAGATCCGAATGTGAAAGCAATCCTTATCAACATTTTTGGCGGGATTGTACGTTGCGACAGGGTGGCTGCCGGTGTTGTAGAAGCGTACAAAGCAATCGGCGAAATCCCTGTGCCTATCATTGTTCGACTTCAGGGTACCAATGCCGAAGAAGGCGCTCGAATTATTAACGAATCAGGATTAAAAGTTTCGTCGGCAATTGAGTTCAAAGAAGCCGCTGCGAAAGTATCGGAAATACTTGCTGAATTAGAGGGATAACATACCGGATAATAGATATATGTTTCAAAAAAGACCGCTATTAAGCGGTCTTTTTTGTTTTCTGAGAAATAACTTTTTTCTTTACCTCTTGCAATACAAGTAAATCTCTCACGGCTACGCATGCCTCAGCCGTGATCAACGAACGGAAACTTCTATAAAAATGAAAAGTATTCTACGAAAATGTTCTAAAATTCTTGTTGGTTTCTTATTACTGACTGGCATTAACATTACTGAATTAAAAGCCCAGGCCCAACTCACCAACCTTCCGACACTATACATTACGACAGCAGATGGGGGAGATGTAGTAAGCAAGGAAGATTATCTGCCAGGCGCTCTGAAAGTGGTAGGATCGGCCGGCACGCCGGGTCTTTATGATGGCCCCATTGAAATACGGGGTCGGGGTAACTCTACCTGGGGTTTGCCTAAAAAACCCTACAGAATTAAACTTGCAACCAAATATAACCTTCTGGGGCTTCCTGCCAATGAAAACAAATGGGTGCTTTTGGCCAATTATCAGGACAACACCCTGATCAGGAATTGTCTTGCATTCGAACTTGGTCGGTTTGTAGGTTTTGCCTTTACACCTGCTTTTCAACTTGTAGATGTCTATCTGAACGGGTCCTATAAAGGCAATTACTTACTCACCGATCAGGTCGAGAGAGGTAATAACAGAGTCTCGCTCGACAAGTTAGAAAAACTGGATATCACAGAACCTAAAATATCGGGCGGGTATATGTTACAGGCCGAAATGTACGCGGATCAGGAACCGATCAATTTCAGAACAGGACAAGGGATGGCGATGGCGGTTAAATATCCTGATGATAAAGACATCAGTGACGAACAAATAAATTACATCAAGAACTATTTCAACAGCTATGAAAGTAAGCTGTTTTCTGCTCAGGCGCTTGATCCCGTTTTAGGATATAGGCCCATGAACGACCGCACATCACAGGTCAACTGGTACATCGCCACGGAGCTCACCGGTAATCCCGACTCCTATCTCAGCATTTATATGACCAAATTAAGGAATGACCCAAAAATCTATTTTGGGCCCATGTGGGATTACGATGCGGCATTTGGCAACTATTCCAATTATTTGGGCAATACGACCTACAAAAGAATGTCAAGCGAGGCATATGGGAGAGGATTTGCACAGCAAATGCTTCTGGATCCTGAGTTCAGAGCTGCCATCAAAATCAGATGGAATGAATTAAAGGCGGCAGGAATTGCGGCACACCTCGACAACAAGATCATTGCTCTTGCCAGTCAGGTATCCGCATCGCAGGTCCAAAACAAAACCGTTTGGGGTTACAGTAATCCCGAAAACCTGCCCAACTTCGGCTCTAAACCCTATCAGGACTTTATTACCGAATTGCGTGCCTACGTGAAAAATCGCATCGCTTATCTGGATCAGCAATTTAATGATCAGATCAGAACCGATATGTATTACAAACTTTTAAACAGAACGGTGCCCAAAGTAATTGATTTAAACAATACGGGGCTTTTGGCTGTTTCTCAGTCGGAATCCGCCTCGCCGCTTTCTCAACAATGGTTATTCCTGCCCGTGGATGTAGCCGGTGTGAGATATTACCGCATTCAAAATCGCCTGTCCTCACAATATCTTACAGCACCATCCTTGCTAAACGAGCAGCTAAAGCTAACCTCTGACCCACAGGTAGATGCGCAATTGTGGAAACCGGTAGGTACAGACAACAATGTTTATTACGGCTTTACCAACAAGTACAGCAATCGCTCAATACAAAATCCCAACGGGGACAATGTGACGCAAAGCTCACAAATCGTTGCTGATCAACCACAAATACAATGGACCCTGGTACCATTCGAACTTACTTCAGGACCACTTCCTGTTACGATCTTTGGGCTCGAAGCCAAATCACAGGAATCCCATGTCAGACTCAGCTGGAATGTATCCGAAAACATCAATGGGGAGAAGTTCATCATTCAACGAACCAGTGACCCGTCTGCAACCCCTCCCGACAGCATCGGACAGGTCCGCCTGCATGACTCCAACGAGGCCTCCTATCAGTTTGATGACTTATCGCCGGCAGCGAGCGTCAACTATTATCGACTAAAAATAGTGGACCTCGACGGATCCGTAGCATATAGCCGTTATGTAAAAGCTGATTATTCTATCCTACAGGACATCAGCATATTTCCTCAGCCAGCCGCCAGTTCAGTAAACATCGCTTTCAAAAGCCAATTCGAAAATCAAGGAGGGGAAATCCAGGTAATGAATTTATTGGGACAAAAGATCAGCACCATTCCGATGAGTGTGAGAAAGGGTTACAATGAATTTAAATTGACCACAAAAAATTATCCGCCAGGTATGTATGAAGTTAGGTTTTTTGTCAACAGCCAGATTTCATCTAAAAAGATGTTGATTTTGGCTGAATAAGCAGATTGCCTCAGGCTGCAACATTATATTTTTCAATCAAAAAAAGCGGCCATTGCCGCTTTTTTTGATTGACATCCACTCATCACAAGACCTGCTATCGCATCGGATTCACAATAAAGAAGACCGCATCGACTACTCCTCCTAAAAATCAAATCTCCTTTTGCAATTCCCCCGGTTACTAAACATCCCACCTTTCAATTACTGGCTTAGTACCTGATCCGATTCCGGATAAACCCGGAACGTCACTTCCAAAAATTGCAGTCAACGATTCCCTACGCTAACCCTTATATGGTATTGAAGCACAATAACCATTATGCCAAATTTGTAGCGACCAAAAAGCAAATCCGCTTACAGCGGGAACGCACCATAAACCTTTTCCTATTTCTACAATCGCTGCCAAAACCAATTACTATGGAACCGCTTTTACTGATGTTTAGACTTTGCAAACGCACCTTTTCGGCAAGACTGGGCAGATTCGTTTTATATGGTTTAATCTTACAACTGCCATGCATATTATTCAACGCCACCTTCGGACAGTCGATTCGAAAAAGCGGGCCCACGGGCAGTGAATCTTTCGGATTAAGTGTAACTGTGTTAACCAACGGCAACTACGTAGTGACAGATCCCCTGCATGATATTCCCGGGGTTACCGATGTTGGTGCCGTTCATCTTTACAATGGCTCCACACACACGCTCATCAGCACCATTACCGGATCCTCGCCGAGTGATCAGGTGGGCACCGGAGGAGTTACTGCGCTTACGAATGGGAATTTCGTAATCAGTAGTCCGCAGTGGAGGAATGGCGGATATACACAGGCAGGAGCTGCTACCTGGGGAAATGGTGTAACCGGTATTTCCGGTGTTGTAAGTTTATCAAACTCGCTGGTTGGCAGCACGCCAAATGACAATGTAAGCTCCCATGGTATCAGGGCGCTGCCAAATGGCCATTATGTGGTTGTAAGTCCTCATTGGGAACACAACACACTATTAATGAATGATGCCGGCGCAGTGACCTGGGGTAACGGAAATACAGGAACCGCAGGGGCAGTTACAGAAAGTAATTCTGTTGTAGGCAGCCGTTGGGATGATGCCGTTGGCAGTGACGGTATTACCATTCTAACAAATAACAACTATATCATTACCAGTACCAAATGGGGAGGAAGCACTCCCATCACCTCGCTTGGTGCTGTTACATGGTGCAATGGATCGGGAGGAACTGCCGGACAGGTCAGTGCCATCAATTCACTTGTAGGTAACAGTGATGGCGATAACATTGGCTCCGCAGGCATAAAGGCTCTTCCGAATGGAAACTATGTAGTTAGCAGTCCGCTTTGCCGACAAGGTGGCGTTGCGGAGGTGGGTGCTGTAACCTGGGGAAACGGAACCACAGGTACCGCCGGACTTGTCAGTGTAAGTAATTCTCTTGTGGGCAGTAGCGCTATGGATCAGGTTGGATACAGCGTTACTGGAGGCATTGTGGTACTCACCAATGGGAATTATGTGGTACGCTCGGAAAGCTGGGACAATGGCTCGATCGTAAATGCTGGGGCAGCGACCTGGTGTAACGGACTGACGGGCAGAACCGGAGTAGTGTCTGCTGTAAATTCATTAGTTGGAAGTACCAGTGAAGACCAACTTGGTGGCGGGTCAGATGGTAACGTAGTTCCGCTAAGTAATGGGAATTACGTGGTGTCAAGTCCAGGTTGGGACAACGGTGCCATTGCAAATGCAGGAGCAGTAATTTGGTGCAATGGAAGTACAGGTTCCGCAGGTATTGTAACATCGACTTCAGCCATCATCGGCGCTCAGGCCAATGACCAGATTGGACAAGGCATCACCGCTTTGACAAACGGCAATTATGTCATTTCCAGTCCGAACTGGGATAACGGAGTTACCGCAAATGTAGGGGCTACCACGTGGGCAAACGGAAGTTCACCCACATCAGGAACCATTTCTTCTACCAATTCAATCATAGGAAATACCACCAGCGATTTTTTAACTCAAAAGGTAATAGCACTGGCAAACGGCAATTACGTTGTATCAAACCAATTATGGAATGATGGAGCCACGGCAGACGTGGGTGCTGTATCGTGGAGAAATGGGACTTCACCTACCTCCGGAACCATATCTGCGTCAAATTCCCTGATTGGAAGTAGTCTTAACGATAACGTAGGCCGCAGTGTTGTGCCACTCAATAATGGCAACTATGTGGTAGGTAGCCCCATCTGGAATAATGGCGCCATTGGTGATGCAGGAGCAGTGACCTGGGGCGATGGCTCTACGGGCATCACAGGTTTGGTTAGTGCTGCCAATTCACTTATAGGTAGAAGCCCCGATGACGCTATCGGAGTCCAGGCAGGACTAGGTGTGATTAATGGTATACATCCTCTGGCGAATGGTAACTATGTGGTGGAAAGCCACTATTGGAATAATGTTGGTCTGGACCACGTTGGTGCCGTAACATTGGGAGATGGGTTAAAAGGAACAACGGGTACTGTTGACGCAAGTAATTCTTTGGTTGGAAGCACTCTCAATGATAACCTGGGATACTACTTCACAAGCCCTCTTGGAAATGGGAATTACCTCGTTCGTAGCGTAAACTGGGACAATGGATCCAACGCCAATGTGGGTTCCATGACTTTGGGAAATGGTTCGTTTGCAATGTCGGGCACCATTACGCCTTGTAATAGTGTGCTGGGGCAGGTTGTAAACGAAGGTGGTAGCCTCAAACCTGTCTACAACGAGGTAAGGGATTATCTGATTGTGGGCGCTTCGCGAGAAAACTCCATCATCATTTACAACCCTACCGGACACGATTTACCAATAAATGGGGCGGAATCTAATGTAGAGGTAATTGGAAATAACAAAATCCCGCTCCTTACCAACGGAGGCTGTAACATAGTGGCGAGCATCACACCCAATGGCAGCGAGCCTGTACGAGGCAAAGTACACGGGCAGGTGTGGATTGAAGGAACAGTACCGTCCACCACAAGCTATCCCTACGTGGCCAGGCATTATCAGATCACCCCCGAAAACAATAATTCCACTGCCCGTGTAACGCTTTATTTTACCTATAAAGATTTCTTTGAGTTCAACAGCCATCCTGAAAGCACTTTAAACCTTCCTGGAACTCCCGGTGACGCAACCGGCATTTCTAACCTTCGGGTGGAGAAGTTTGCAGGAAAAAGTAATGATGGCTCAGGACTACCTGCAAGCTACACGGAAGGCTCCGAAACCATTAACCCTCAGGATAGTGACATTATCTGGAACAGTCAACAAGAACGGTGGGAAGTGAGCTTTGATGTAAATACCGGTTTTAGCGGATTTATTGTGCATACTTACTCTAAACCCCTGCCGGTGCGCCTGATTTCATTTTCAGGCAAGGCCGGTGAACAGCATGCTCACCTGCAATGGACAATCGCAGATGCAGAAAACTTCGACCACTTTGAGCTGGAAAGAAGCATGGATGCCAAACAATTTCAGTTCGTATCAAAAATAGCCTTCTCACCCGATCAGGATCAATATGAGTTTAGTGACCTGGGTGCTGCGGGATTTACCAACACGCAGAACCTGATCTATTACCGGCTGAAGATGCTTGATCAGGATGGAACTTATGCATTCAGCAGAGTGGTAAATCTAAAATTCAATGACCCTGACCAAAACTTTGCATACCCCAATCCCTTTGTCAATGAGACAGCAATAGCGATAAAAAATAAAAATGGCCAAAAAGCCGGGATACAAATCATGGATCCGAAAGGAAACGTGGTGTTTACAAAAACCGCGATTGTGGTTGACAATAAAATCCCGCTGACCGATTTGAAAATTCCAGCAGGAACTTATGTGATAAGTGTTACCTCGGGTCTGGAAAAGATAAATATCAAGGCAGTGAAACACAATTGAATTTAATAAACCATTTTATTTAAAAACAAAACAGCAAATGAAAACGCACCTATTTTTCGCGGTTACCCTCCTATTTTTTGGTCTGAATTCGTGTAGCAAAAAAAGCTCGGGCGACATCACACCCAATGATAAACGCGAAGGAACCATATCCGTTCAGATCAACGGCACCACCTGGAGTGGGACATGCGGGGCTGTGGATGCCAAGATCGGGACAAGTGTAAATGTTACAATCGTTGGAAACAAAGAGGGGAAAAACGGGGCGAAGGACGATGTGTTAACCATTACCTTAATAGGTTATACAGGCACCGGAAGTTATCCCCTATCCGCAAATAACGGAAGCGGTATCAGCCTGATATACAACGATGTACTTTATTCAAATGATAAAAAATCCACAGATCAGCCCATCATCAAAATTACAGAAAGTGCGCTACCCACCACGCCACTAGGTCCCGGCAAACTAGCTGGGGAATTCAGTGGAACGCTGAAAAGCACGGATGGGAAAACCGTACAGCTGACTAATGGGAAGTTTCAG
The DNA here is from genome assembly GCF_902506755.1 of Dyadobacter sp. 32. Classification (GTDB taxonomy): domain Bacteria; phylum Bacteroidota; class Bacteroidia; order Cytophagales; family Spirosomataceae; genus Dyadobacter. Next base: position 2,984,592 of record NZ_LR735258.1, read on the forward strand.
ACAACTGATATTTTGTAAAAAAATTTAGCAGGTTACGTTTGGTGAAACCAGTCAGCCATCACGGTCCAGAGCTGATAAAAGACAATCGTGAAAAATAAGCTTACCACTCCCTGCAAACCAGTAAGCACGGTATGTGTGCGGTAAGCATCCTTGGCACTGATGCCTGTAAATTGTGACACCACCCAAAACCAGGCATCGTTGGTATGTGATACAACCATGGCACCACTGCCAACGGCCATCACCACAAATGCGATTTGGATCGGGGTAATGAATCCCAGCGAAGCTAGTAAAGGAGCCAGAATACTGGTTGTCAATACCATGGAAGAGGTTGTAGATCCCTGGGCTGTTTTAAAGAATGCAGCAATGAAGAAAGCAATCATCAGCAAATACACACCTGACATCTCATTGTGTAGCAACCACTCACTGACCATATCCTTTAAAGAAGTTTCTTTCAAAATCGCACCGAAAGCTCCTCCTGCTCCCACGAGCACCAGAGTTGTTCCGCAATGCTCGATTCCGCTTTTAAAGCATGCCGTCATGTTTGCTGCGCCATTTTTGGGAAACAGCGAGTAGCTAAAAAAAATAGCCAGTAAAAATGACACCAACGGACTCCCGAAAAACCCCAACCAGACGGCAATCTGCTCTGGGAAGTTCATTATTTTGGCAGAAGAAGCCAATGTTATCAGTAAAATGGGCAAAATGATCGGCATGAAGGCCTTCCATGCCGGAGGTAATACCCGGTTTTCCACCGTTACATTTTCAACCGCGTACTCTTCGTCTACGGGAACATTTTTAGCGTATCTCTCGGCAAACCAGGTTGATAAAAAAAGATTTGGAATTGAAATAATGAGGCCTAAAATAATAACGATTCCTACCGAGTCAGCTATCCCCAGATTACCCGCCGCGGAAAGTGGTCCCGGCGTGGGAGGCACCAAAGTATGCGTTGCAAATAACCCTCCCGACAGCGATAAGGCAATCACAGGAAGCGACATGCCGGTTCGCTTCGCCACGATCTGATTCAGCTTATGCAGGATAATAAAGCCTGAATCGCAAAAAACAGGTATACCCACGATGGCACCAATTAAAGACATGGCCAATGCAGGGCGCTTTTCTCCAAACAGGTTAAGAATCACATCAGCTACTTTGATGGCTGCACCGGATTTGTCGAGTATGGCACCAATTACACAGCCAAGGATCACCATTAAACCAATTTTGGACATCAGTTCTCCAAACCCTTTTCCAATGGTTTCAGCAAGTTTGTCAATAGGAAGACCGTCGAAAATACCAACACCTATGGCCGCCAGGAGCAAGCCGGCAAGGGGATGAAGTTTCAGTAGCGTAGAACTCAAGACTATAAAAACAACGGCAAGCAGTACTATGGCAACAATCATAACAATGGTTAAGCAGAGAGCGTGGAAAAGGAAAGTATACTCTCCTACAAGAGTTTCATTATGGCCTCGTCTCCCATGACCGCATGGGCCGGGCGCGGGCTGCTTTCATTAAATACTGACAAGTCTTTCTCCTCCAGCACTGTTGCCGGTGCTTCGTTTACCAGACCACTGGCATCCTGTACCGATTTGATGTCCAGTTTTAAATATTTCGCCATAAAAGCATACATAGCCTGGCGCTTGGACGGCCCGTAATCATGTTTTTCATCCGGTAGATGTACGTTTTCAACCAGTGCTTTTTTACCGTAAAATCCATAAACGTTCTGAATAAATGGAAATTCTACTTTCGGCGTATTCTTTGTCCAATCCCCTCCATCAGAAATCAGCAACATGGGTCTTGGAGCCGTTAATGCAGCTATTTCTACATTGTTCGTTTGATAGTCTCCCTTTTTATGAATAGGCATACCACTTTCACATACGCACCCACCAAAAAAATACGCTGAAACCATTACCGCAGGAACGGAAACCTTTACACGATCATCCAATGCAGTCAGAATGAAAGTCTGTGTTCCCCCACCCGATTCGCCGGTCATCGCAATCCGGTTCTTGTCGATACCCGGAAGTGAAGAAATAAAATCCAGAGATCTGATGCTGTTGATAGTCTGAAGTTTCAGCGCCTTAGGCATTTTATGCTCGCACTGCCTGGCATCGCCCTGTCCGATCATATCCCATACAAATACCACAGCTCCCATCCGGGCTAGCGTGGCACAACGTTTTTGGGTTTGCTCGCGAAAACGGCCATGTGGATTTTCGCCATGGCCATGCGGACATAATATGCCTGGGTAAGACTTTTGTTTTTTTAAAGGTCTATACAAATTTCCGGTGACATACACACCTGGCATGCTTTCAAATGCCACGTTCTCAATGGAATAGCCATCCATGATGCGCTTGCCATTAATAATAGGTTTCGAAGATGGTTTGGGGGGAAGTATTTGCAGTTGCATTCCTTCACGAATCTGGCTCCGGATTTTAGAAGCTCTGGTTTCCCACGCAACCTTGGAAGTAACTGCGGTTAGGTCCAGGAAAGTTTTACCCTGCGCCTCTGTAAAATAGGCTCCCTGGCAAAGCTCCGGCGATTGAGCATAACCCTGCATGGTAAAGGTTAAACAGGTAACTAGGATCGAATAAAAGATTTTCATTTAGAAAAAAATAATAAGGATTTATCGAAAAAGACCCTTTACCTCCCTGTACTACTGATACAGTACCTGAATTTCCAGAATCCGGGTCGGAAAGTAATCACTGGCCTAGGTTTCCGTGATGGATTACGGAACTGCTACATGTACATAATTTTCAATAATGTGTGCCTCAAGATAGTCCACCATCCCCTTGTATTCACCGTCAATCTGAAAATAGGCCTGCTTATCTATACACTCAATGACTGCCTTTTGAACCGACAATATTTGCAAAATTTCAGGATTAAAATCGGTGTTGCCCGTCAGTATTTTGGCTGTTTCAATGAAATCAAGCTTTTTGGCAATGACCAGCTCAAAGAAACCATCCGACATATCGCCCATGGGGTTGATACTTACTCCCGTACCGTACTTCCGGGCATTGGCGATAATAACAATCAGTGCCTCCGTTTCAATGACGCCCTGTTCGGTGGTAATCCTTACATTAAAATTTTCGTGCTCATTAAGTGTTTTTAAGGCCTCTTTGGCATAACCCAACTTTCCCCTTATGTCACTTTTCTCATAGTTTTTAACGAGCAGTGCATTTAATCCAATGTCGCTGAGATGCAAACTGATCTCATTATTGATACACACGGCGTCGATACCCTTGACATGATTTCCAAATGCGATGTTGATGGCGTCCTTCAAAGACCCGGGCAAGCCAAAATCCGCAGCGAGGCCGTTAGCCGATCCGGCTGGCACGATGGCAAATATGATATCGATATCCCTCACAGCCTCCGCCACCAGCGAGATAGTACCATCACCACCTGCAACCAAAATTCTCTCGGGCTTAAGAGTTTGCACCATGGTCCTGATCGTATCCAGGTCTTTTTCACCCGTGGTTGAATAAATCCTCAAATCATAGCCTTCTGCATGAGCCTTTTCAATTACGGCATTAAGTATTTCGTCTTTATCAACATCACCCGAAATGGGGTTCACAACCAACAAAACTTTTCGTTCTGAAAACATATTGTCTAAATTAGGGCTATCATCACTTTGTTACGGTGTAGCATGGTTCTTTTGGGGCAAACAGAATACGCAATTTAAATATAGTGCATGAACCGTTGTGACTTAAAATTATATCGTGGCTATGCAAATAAAAATGAACTGGTCGTTTTTGGGCATATTGTTGAAAAATATCCGTCCGGAGATCATAAATACACAAGAAAGGGATTTCGTTATGCCAGGACTATCCTTCAGCTTTTTTCAGTAAAAACCGTACCACATTTGCGGGTAGTGCTTCGGGTTGGAAATCTGACAGCCGAAACCAGAGCCGAAGCAGATGGTTATTTCCGATTCCAGATACCGTTCAAGGAGCCCTTGCAAGGAGGCTGGCACCCCTACGAAGTCGATGTGAATGATGAAGTGAACGGCCGGAAGCTGTTCATTACCAAACAGGAAGAATTTTTCCTTCCTTATGAAAGCTCTTATGGAATCATCTCCGACATTGACGACACTTTTTTGATTTCCCACAGCCGCCGCTCATTCAAAAAACTCTTTGTACTTCTTTCCAGGAATGTTCAGGCCCGAAAACCATTTGTGGACGTGGTCCGACATTATCAGCTGCTATCACTTGCCGGCGATAAAATCACCCAAAGTAACGCCAATATTTTCTTTTATGTTTCAAGCAGTGAATGGAACCTGTATGATATGATCGTCAGATTTGCTGAGCTCAATGGTCTGCCCAAAGCGGTACTAAAACTAAAAAAAATCAAATCGGGACTGGATGACTTTGTCATGACAGGAGGCGGTTCGCATGACCACAAGCTCAATAAAATTCAGAATATCATTGACTTTTATCCCGAACTACGATTTATACTGCTTGGCGATGATTCGCAGCAAGACCCTGAGATTTATGAAGAGATATGCAGCATGTTTCCGACCAACGTCAAAGCGGTATATTTGCGCCAGACACGAGCCCGGACAAAATTATCTGCCGAGCTCTGCCTGCAACGAATAAGAGAAATGGACATTGACACCTGCTATTTTGCACACAGCAACAAGGCAATTGCTCATTCTGTGGATACCGGCATAGTTGTCATTCCACCGCATCAGGATCCATTTGAAGCTGCAAAATAGCTAATGATTGATACCCGCAAATGGACTTTTCAACCTGCTCAACCAAATCTGCAAACCCCCTCTGTTTCACATTTGCATTGGATTTTGCACTTGAAAACTGTAAATATCGACCGGAATCTAAACCCGTAGTCATTGAAAAATATACTGATTGTAGAAGATGACCGCCGTATCGCACAGAACATATACCGCGGACTTACTGCCGAAAGTTTTGAAGCAGAGATTGCCTATGATGGCATTACGGGAAAACAGATGGCACTTGACAAAAAATTTGACCTGGTCCTTCTTGACGTGAATCTACCGGGCATGAAAGGGTATGAGGTTTGCCAGCAAATACGCATTTACAAGCCTTCGCTGCCCATCATCATGCTTACGGCCTATGGAGAAATCGAGGATAAGGTAGAAGGGCTCAACAGAGGAGCGGATGACTACATTGTTAAACCTTTTGATTTCAGAGAGTTACTGGCAAGGATCAACGCTGCTTTACGCATTGCCGATCTGAGAACTCCGGCCGACAAAGAGGGAAAAACCCTTCGGATTGCAGATCTGGAATTGAACATGGCTACCAAGGAAGTAGTTCGTGCGGGTAAATCCATCGAACTCACTGCGAAAGAATTTGCACTACTGGAATATTTGCTGCTCAATCGTGGTCGTGTGGTGTCCAAAATGGATCTGGCCGAACATGTGTGGCACCTCAATTTCGACCCGGGAACCAATGTGGTGGAAGTATATATCAATTACCTGCGTAAAAAAGTGGATAAGGATTTTGCTACCAAAATAATACACACACGCCCCGGCCTGGGATATATCATGAAAGAAGAAAGCTGATTATAGGCGATTTATTTTCTAAAAAACTGAAATACAGTACTTCCAAAGATTGAACCTGTGAAGATAAAAAACCGGATTGCTATACAGTTCACGATGATGGTGGCGGTTATTTTACTGCTATTTTCCGTTGCTATCTATACGGTGTCTTCGAGGTACCGGCAAGAAGAATTCTATGACCGGCTCAAAAGTAAAGCCCGCACTACCTGCCGCCTACTGGTGAAGGTCAACGGCATTGACAAAAACCTGCTTAGAGTAATTGACCAGAATACCCTGACCGAAATGCTGGATGAAAAAGTGCTGATATTCAATTCTGAAAATGAGCTTATTTATTCAAGCGTTGACGATAAAATGATTTCTTATCACGCCAACCTATTAGCCGAGGTACGTCAAAAAAAAGAAATCGAATTTCTTCAGGGAGAAAGTGAAACCATCGGAATCCTGTACGATGAAGGCGACGAACCCCTGGTCGTACTGGCTTCGGCCTTCGATAAGTTTGGGAAAAGCAAGCTTCAGAACCTGCTGCAAACACTGGCCTGGGGACTAACCGGCGGCATATGCCTTACGGTAATTCTGGGGATTTATTTTGCAGGCAACTCTTTAAGGCCCATAAGCAGAATAAACGAACAAGTATCGCTGATAACCGCTCAAAATCTGGACAAAAAACTGGATGAAGGAAACCGGAAGGATGAGATTGCGCAGCTGGCAATCAATTTCAACACAGTGCTTTACCGTCTTCACAAAGCTTTTGAACAACAGAAAAGCTTCGTTTCTCACGCTTCGCATGAACTACGGACTCCGTTGGCAGCACTCAAATCGGAGGTTCAGCTGGGGCAACGGTTCACACTTGGGAATCCTGAACTTACCGAGGTGTTTGACAATCTCTTTTCTGATACCGAACGCCTGATCAGCATCACCAATAACCTGCTTTTTCTGGCCCGGTCCGTTGAAAACATGGGGAATATCAAAACCTCACAGGTCCGGATTGAAGATATTTCTTTCCTTGCTAAGGAAGAACTGCTGGCCGCGCATCCTGATTACAAGATCATAATCGACTACGATACTATTCCTGAAAACGAAAATGACACGGTGATTCAGGCCAATGAAGAACTTTTGAAGCGGGTATTATTAAACCTCATGGATAACGCATGCAAATATTCCGCCGACCATACCGCCAAACTTTTCATTGCAGCCGACAGTAAACAATGCATTGTAAAAGTAACGGATCATGGCATTGGCATCAGCGCCGACGACCTGCCGTTTATCTTCGATCCGTTTTACCGATCCGCCCACTCCAGCGAAGTTCCGGGCTTTGGAATAGGCCTTTCCATTTGCCAGCGCATCGTGGACTTACACCATGGAACACTTTCGGTAACCAGCCAGTTAAGCCACGGAAGCACTTTTACACTTCAATTGAGGCACATCTGACTATTCTAATTTTTTTCTAAGACTATTTTAAGGGTGCTATAATAACAGCTGCCGTAGTTCGCATCATTCAACACCGAACTATGCGAATTTACACATTAGGATTTCTGCTTTGCTTCTCGTCATGGGCACGGGCGCAGGACAGGCTTCAAATATCCATCCGACAGGCCGACAGCCTTTTTTTACAAAACAACCTGCTGGTTCTTGCAGAAAAATATCAGATCGACATTGCCAAGTCTATTGAGATCCAGGATAAACTCTGGAATAACCCTACCCTAACCGCTGAAATCAGTGCGTACAATCCGTCCCGGGGCTTTTTCGACGTGGGTGGTAAAGGTCAGAAGGCGTTTAGCATCCAGCAGATGCTCACCCGTGCCGGTAAGCGAAACAAACAGGTGGCTCTGGATATTGAATCGACCCGAAAAAGTGAATTTCAGTTCTACGATCTGATCAGGACTTTGAAATTTGAACTCCGCGAAACATTTTTCGAATCGTACTTTTTGAGCCAAACTATCACCCTGTATGATAACCAGATCGCCACGCTCAACACAACCGTTGCTGCATTTGAAAAAGAATACAACAGAAAGAATATTTCTTTGAAAGAAGTTGTCAGGCTGAAAGCCCTTCTTTTTCAGCTTACAAATGATCGCGCTGACATCCAGTTCGAGTTGCAGGAAAACCAACGTGGCTTAAAAACGCTGCTGAGCACCGAATTGCCCATACGACCAATTGTAGATAGCACAGATATAGAACGATATATACTGAAAGATCTAAACCTTGCCACGCTCAAAGACAAGGCCTTACAAAGCCGTTCGGACTTAAAAGTAGTTCAATCGTCGACCAAACAAGCTGAACTGAACTACACGCTGCAAAAAGCGCTGGCGATACCCAATATTCAGATCGGTGCTACCTATGACCAGGCCAGCAATTATCAGAACAACTATGTGGGCATTTCTGCCTCCATGGACCTGCCATTCTTCAACCGCAATCAGGGGAATATACGTGCGGCAAAGAGCAATATCAGTTATTTCAAAACCTCGGAAAATGCAAAAGTAAACAGTGTAAACAATGAAGTGGATGCCGCTTTCCAAAAAGTAAAGGTGGCCGAGCTTGCCTATCAAAGTGTTGAAAGTCACTTCACGGAGCAATTTCAACTACTCAATAAAGGAATTTACGATAATTTTCAAAAGCGTAATATATCCCTGCTCGAATTCATTGATTTCATCGAAACGTACAACGAGAGCATTAAAGAACTAAACCGGTTGAAGGCGGATCGTATCAAAGTTTACGAAGAGCTCAATTATGTAGTCGGTGAAGAGCTGTTCAATTGATTTCCAAAAAGTCTTCCTCATGGCTTACGCCATTCAAAACCATTTTCATATGAAAAGTACTCATTATATCGTTCTGCTTGCCACATTGGGTGTCTGGGCGTCCTCTTGCACCAAAAAAACAGAAAATCAGGAAGAATCCAGGGCCTTTATGCTCTCGGATACCATGATGAACCGGATTACACTCGACACGGTCAAAACGGAAACGGTTCGCAACGAACTGACGCTCGTCGGCAAAGTGGTGCCAGACGAAAACAAGGTGATTAAAATTTTCCCGTTGGTGGGAGGAAACGTAGAAGAGGTAAATGTAGAGCTTGGCGACAACGTAAAAAAGGGGCAGAAACTGGCTACGATCCGCTCCGGCGAAGTGGCCGATTTCGAGCGCCAGTTGATCCAGGCACAGTCAGATCTACTCATTGCTCAAAAAAACCAGTCTTCCACTGAGGATCTTTTCGAGAGCAAGCTCGTCCCCGAGCGGGATGCCATTACGGCTCGCCAGCTGGTAGACAAAGCACAGGCTGAACTGGCGCGAATGAAAGAAATATTTTCCATATATGGACTCGGAAAATCAACCAATTATACCGTCAAATCGCCCATAAATGGTTTTATTATCGATAAAAATGTTAATCGAGGAATGCAGCTCCGATCCGACAATTCCGAAAGCCTTTTTACGGTTGGCCAGATCACCGACGTATGGGTAATGGCCAACGTCAACGAAAGTGATATCCCGCGCGTGCAGCTGGGCATGTCTGCCGATGTGCGCACGATCAGTTTTCCGGATGAAATTTTCAAAGGAAAAGTGGACAAAATTTACAATGTGCTTGACCCTGAAACCAAAGCCATGCGCATCCGGATTCAGCTCCAGAATGTAGGTTTCAAACTTAAACCCGAAATGCATGCCACAGTATTGCTGAATTTTGAAGAGAATCAGCAAATGCAGGCGATACCATCCCAATCGATCATTTTTGACCGGAGTAAAAACTGGGTGATGATCTTTCATAGTCGTAGCAATATTGAAACCAGGCCGGTGGAAGTGTATCGGTCTCTGTCCAATCGAAGCTACATCAGTGCCGGCTTAAAACCCGGTGAGACTGTCATTTCAAAAAACCAGCTGCTGGTCTACGACGCACTCAACGACTGATTCGATGGGTTACTGATAGAATGAGTGAATATTCTTCGCCAATTCTATTATTCTATCATGCTCTCATTGCACCGGCGACCGGGTCTAAATTTTTATCATTCTATCAAGTTTTCACCATGAATAAATTCATTCGGGGGATAGTAGGCTTTTCATTAAAAAACCGATTCTTCATCTTTTTCATGACCGGCCTGCTGATCGTTGCAGGGATTGTCAGTTACCGAGACACGCCATTGGAAGCATTTCCGGATGTTACCAATACACAGATTATCATCGTGACCCAATGGAACGGGCGCAGTGCAGAAGAAATTGAACGGTTTGTGACGGTGCCCATTGAAGTAGCTATGAACTCGGTGCAGCAGAAAACCAATGTGCGAAGTACAACCATGTTTGGGCTGAGTATCATCAAAATCATTTTCGAAGATCAGGTAGAAGACTTTTTTGCCCGCCAGCAGGTAAACAATCAATTGAGGAATATTTCTCTGCCGGATGGTGTAGAACCCGATGTCCAACCCCCGTATGGCCCAACCGGTGAGATTTTCAGATATACATTGAAAAGTAAAGACCGTGATAGCCGGGAGTTGCTCACTTTACAAAACTGGGTCATAGACAGGCAATTGCGCAGTATCCCCGGCGTGGCCGACGTAGTCGCATTTGGCGGCCGTCAGAAGATCTATGAAGTTCAGGTAAATCCTACCAAGCTGGCCAAATACAACATCACCCCACTGGAAGTTTATCAGGCTGTTACCAAAAGTAACGTCAATGTTGGTGGCGACGTGATCGAAAAGAACGGCCAGGCTTACGTGGTGCGGGGAATAGGGCTACTGAATTCCATTCCCGATATTCAGAATATCATCGTCGAATATGTCAAAGACAATCCGGTACTGGTGAAAGATGTTGCCGACGTGAAAGAATCGGACATGCCGCGGGTAGGCCAGGTGGGGCTGGATGGCGATGACGACGTGGTGGAAGGCATTGTGGTGCAGCGGAAAGGGGAAAACCCAAGTGAGGTTTTGGCACGGATAAAAGACAAAGTGGAAGAACTGAATACCAAAATACTTCCGCCGGATGTGCGCATGGTAACATTTTATGATCGCGATAATCTTATTGAATTCTGTGCGAACACTGTGAAACATAACCTTTTGGAAGGCATAGTGCTTGTAACGGTTATCGTGTTTTTGTTTATGGCCGACTGGCGTACAACGCTCATCGTATCCATCATCATTCCCCTTGCGTTGTTATTTGCTTTTACCTGCCTGCGCTTAAAAGGCATGTCGGCCAACCTGCTTTCGATGGGTGCGATCGATTTTGGGATTATCATCGACGGGGCCGTGGTGATGGTGGAAGGCATTTTTGTGGCGCTCGATCACCTCGCTCACAAAAATGGAATGGAAAGGTTCAACCGGCTCTCCAAAATGGGATTGATCAAAAAAACGGGTGGCGAACTTGGCAAGGCCATATTTTTCTCCAAACTCATCATCATCACCGCACTGATCCCTATTTTCAGCTTTCAGAAGGTAGAAGGAAAAATGTTCACGCCCCTGGCTTACACATTGGGTTTCGCACTTCTGGGCGCACTACTTTATACGCTTACACTGGTACCCGTTTTATGCTCCTTTCTTTTGAACAAAAATGTTCGTGAAAAAAGTAATCCCATCGTTCGGTTCTTTGACCGCACCGTTTCCGCCGGCTTCGAGTGGTGTTATGCCCGTAAAAAGTTAAGCTTAACCCTTGCTGGTATTTTTCTGGTTGTTTCCCTGTTTTCAGCCAAATTTTTGGGTACAGAATTTCTTCCCACGTTGAACGAAGGAGCCCTTTGGGTGGAAGCTAAGATGCCCATGAGCAGCTCATTGACCGAAACGATTAAAATGGTAACCGTGCTCCGCGCCAAGTTGAACGAATTTCCGGAAGTAAACGGGGTTTTGTCCCAAACAGGGCGTTCCAATGATGGTACCGATCCCTCGGGATTCTATTATGTGCAAATGCAGGTGAATCTGAAACCAAAGGATGAATGGAAACGAAAGATCAGCCAGGACCAGCTGATTGAAGAAATGGACAAGAAGCTAAAACAATTCCAGGGTATCAACTACAATTATTCACAGCCCATCATTGACAACGTAGCCGAAGCAGTAGCCGGAATGAATGCCAGCAACGCTGTGAAAATATATGGTGACGACCTGGAGACACTTAATCAGAAAGCCAACGAGGTACTCGAGGCCATTAAGGATGTCCCCGGCATCAAAGACGTAGGAATTTTGAGAAACATCGGACAGCCAGAGATCAGTGTAATTCTGCATGACCACAAAATGGCTCAATACGGAGTCAGTATATCAGATGTTCAGGCGGTTATCGAAATGGCGATCGGCGGAAAAACAGCATCCATTCTCTATGAAGGTGAACGTAAATTCGACATCCGGCTCCGCTATGAAGAGCAGTACCGCCGTGATGTAAACGACATACAGCAGCTTATGGTGCCTACGCTCACAGGTGGCAAAATTCCGCTTAAAGAGATTTCTACCATACGAACCGTGACCGGCCCCGCATTCGTGTACCGTGATAACAATAAAAGATTCATCGGGGTGAAATTTTCGGTCCGCGAAAGAGATTTGGGCAGTACGATTGCAGAAGCACAAAGCAAAGTTAAACCACTGCTTTCCTCACTCCCCAAAGGCTATTCCGTCAACTGGTCCGGTGAATTCGAAAATCAGGTAAGGGCAACGGAGCGCCTCGGGCAAGTGGTTCCAATTAGCTTAATCGGAATTTTTATTCTGCTTTTCATCATGTTCAGCAATGCAAAAGATGCCGGGCTGGTATTGGTCAATGTGCCGTTTGCACTGATCGGAGGTATTCTGGCCCTGCACGTCACACACATGAATTTCGGGATATCGGCAGGGGTTGGCTTTATTGCTCTTTTTGGCCTATGCGTTCAGAATGGAGTCATTCTGATCTCGGTTTTCAACAAAAATCTGTCAGCACATATGACACTCGATGACTCCATCCGCGAAGGTGTTAAATCCAGGATCAGGCCGGTGATTATGACCGCGCTGATGGCCGCAATCGGCTTACTTCCCGCAGCTACGTCAATGGGTATAGGCTCCGAAACGCAGAAGCCTCTTGCCATCGTGGTCATAGGCGGATTAATCACCGCAACAGTACTCACTTTGCTTATCTTCCCAATTATTTACGGCTTTTTTTACCGCCAGAAAAGACAATCCATACCCTCATAGAATCGGTGATCCGTCCGTCACCCGGAGCATATCTGTGCGTCCGGGTGAATATGAGAACAGGAATTACTCTTCATCATATTTTAGATTTAAATTTTCTAAACCTTTTCCGATTAGAAACACATATCGGAGCGACACCCCAAACTTCCATCCGCTTCCATCCCCCTGTATGACGGCCGTTTGTGTTTTCTGTTGATTTACATAATACTCCAGAGTAGTCGTCAGTGAGTTGGCAAACCCCCACTGCTTCCTTGTAAAAAAACTCATATCCACACCTTTGGCGATCTTCACCACATATTCCAGATTTGCCTCGGCAAACCCAGTGGCATGTGGGTTGGTTCGGGTGTCGCTTGTCATTGCCAAAGTGTCCACACCTTGCCATCTCCCCTTCTGCCTATATCCATAAAACTCGCGATACTCCATTTGTTTACCTGAATTGGGCACTATACCCACACCGGCTCCAATCCAAAACGCTGAACGACGAAGCGATGTTTTACCGAACAGAAGGCGTCGCTTACCACGAAGCATCAGGCTGTTTTTATCATTTGTAAATTTGTAGTGCAAGGAATTATCCTCATTGATCAGCAGAACATTGTGGATCGCGGATCTGGCATATTCCGCTTCAATACCCCAATCCTCATTCCCGACCCAACCCACCACGGCGCTCCAGCCGTAAGCAGCAGGCGATTCGGTGCTTATGAGTTCATCGAAGGTATTGGTCAACCTGTTTTTATCCGTTCTCACGAAGCCATCAACGCCAAAATACCAGCGGTTGTACACTTTTTCCTCCCCAAATCTCTTCAAAAAAGCCTCAGGAGTATACGCGTTGGACCCCACAGGTCTGGGAAACATCGGACTGTAATAATCCACATTTCCCTGACAGAATACACTGGCCGGAGCAGTAAAGAGAAGTAGTAGTGTAAACGAAAATCTCATAGGGCAGCTGGTCGTTTAGAGCCTATTACGCCCTAAAAAAACCTAGTGTTGCACGAGCTCGTCGAAAAGCTTATGACATTTTCAGATCAGAAGGTTTGCCTGTTTACTTTCGGTAAAGCTGATTGTGAAGGTTGTGCCGCTTCCTATCTCCGACTCCACGTCGATGCGCCCATGATGTGCATGGATAATATTCAGGGTAGTAGCCAGCCCGATTCCCATACCCGAATTTTTACCGGTAAAATAGGGTTCAAAAATTTTGTCCATATTTTCCAGAGATATACCCGACCCGTTGTCGGTGAATATAACCTGGAATGTTTCATTCTGGCTTCTTGTAGAAATTTTCAATATACCCTTTTCTTCATCCATTGCCTCAATGGCATTGGTAATCAGATTTAGAAATGCTACTTGCAAGGAAACTGAATCCAAAGGAATGCAAAAGTCTTCGTCTGAATAGGATCGGATTATTTCGATCCTTTTAAGCTGGACGCGGTCGTATGCGGTGGCTACAGCTTCATCTAGCACCTTATGAATGGGCTGATTGAGCAAAATAACATCCGTTGAATTTGATGGCTGCAAAAGCTGTGTGATCAGGTCATTGATTCTTTTACAATTCCTTTTAATAATCTGTGTATAAAATTTTTGATCCTCATCCACCAATTCCATTTCAAGCTGCTCTGCGGACAGGTTCACATTGGTAAGCGGGTTGCGGACTTCATGCGCCAGCATACGGACCAACCGGCTTGTGACAGCAAGTTTTTCCGAAAACAACCGCTCTCTTTCGGATTGTTTGCGGGCAGTTATATCATGAAAACGTCCTTGAAAATAAGGTGTATTGCCATCTATTTCCATTGAAGCGGAAAACACACAATACCTTTTTTCTCCATCTGCCGTAACAAGTTTCACTTCCAGATCATCAACAGGTCTTTCGAAAATGCTTTTCCAAGCAGTATCAAACTGACCATCATCCACCATATCATGAATCCTCTTTCCCTTGAGATCCGTGGGCAAGTATCCCGTCAGCGAACAGGCAGAGGTATTAAAATCGGCAATGATCCCTTCCGCATCGCATATGAACAGAAAATCATTGGACTCTTCAAATATCCTTCTGTAGCGTCTCTCGCTGTGTTTCAGCGCCTTCAACACAGAGGTTCTGTCGAGTGCATAACGGATGCTGCGTTCAAGTTTCTCCGAATCTAACTCACTCTTAATCAGATAATCCGCAGCGCCCAGACGAAGTGCTTCTACGGCTATTTTGGTATCCCCTTTTCCAGTCAAAAGTATGATCGGATCCTCACATTCAATGGCACAGGCCTCCTCAATCAGGTCTATTCCGGTACGCTCACCCAGCAGGTAATCGAATAAATAGAGGTCATATTTTCTGTTTTTTATATGAAACAGCGCCTCATCGTAAGTTGGGCACCAGGTAATATCAATATTCCAGTTCTCGAGATCATTGAAATATTCGCGGGTGAGAAAATAGTCGTCTTCATCATCATCAACAAGAAGAACCGATATCAATTTTGTAGTCATGGAACGCGAAGACAGTGTCAGTATGATTAGCTACCAGAAAGCGACGATGGTTACCATCTCTGACGGCTAAATATCAAACTGTTTCATTTTATTATAAAGTGTTTTCCGGTCAATATTAAGCAGCCGTGCCGCTTTGCTTTTGTTAAAATTAACATCCCTTAAAACCTGCATAATCATATCATACTCAGCTTCGTTGGCCACAGTTTTTAAACTGGGCTTGGAGTCATCCGCATCTGCATGTTCCTGTATGGCAGTGGCAGCAGGTGCAGGGCTTACTTCTACATCGAGATCCTTTAATTTGCGATGGTTC